>PWGT01000001.1 GCA_003554535.1 Syntrophomonadaceae bacterium
TTTACAGACATGGCTTATATATTTCCTCGCATAACTGATCTGTCATATTCATTCCCGGGAACTCTTCCCGATTAACGAACTTCTGCCCGAATCTACCTAAAAATTAATTTCAAAAAAAATTTTTGGATTCGGGGTTTTAACACCTTAAAACACAAAATTTCAGTAGTTAATTCAGGTGATATATTCATTCCGTTCTTTGACATCGAGATAGATATCGGGCGAGAATCCGGCCAATCCTATCACCTTGGCTACCTTGAAACGACTGCCGAAAGCGCGGCGGTTGGGATCATCGGTGCTCATGACCATAATCCCCTCCAGGCTTTCCAAGTATTTTTGCCGGTAGGCTAAAAGTTTTCAACTTATCGGGGATAATCAGTGGCTCGGTCTCATGCTTCATTGCTTCCCGGACGCGGTGCTCCAGCAGGTCAAAATGTTAGTCATATTTGTCTTGAGTCGTTTACCGGGTGACATGTTACATTGGTTTTGGTTCCAGTTAACCATCTCTTCGATAGTTTGTCCGATTTTTAGTTCGTCATAAAGCCCTGAAATCAACGCGGCCGGGCTGCCGTATTATATTTCGAGCATCCCCCCCTCCCCCTTTATCATATTTTGGATGGGGTAAAAGTACAAGTTAAAACATAGAAGTCACTGCTGTTTTTGAAAATATTTATCTGATCAGATAGTTTGCTTCATAATTAGGCGATATGGGAATATTAGGGCATTTAATGCAGAACATTATAAATATTAAGAATAATATACATATTTTAATTGCAATTTTTCTCCTCCTGTAGTATAATCAATACAGGAAGAGCCAAAATACCCGATCATTACTACCCCAGAGTGTACAACCTAGACTGTTTCTCCCATGATAACTATTTAGATGTCAAAAGACGAGGCGAAGCATTGTCAAAATTTAACTGTTAAATCTATGTGAAGTAAGAGCTCGAAAACCCGCTATAATTTAACCGGGAAGTTAGATGCAAGATGTATAAAAATAAGTTAGCCGATTTGTACATTATGTTTATTGATTATTCCATCTTCAAATAAGATCATTAAGAAAACAATTATAATAGGGTTATAATTTTGACTATCTATCGAAGTTTTAAGCAATACGTCTTTAGCCCTTAATAGAACTGGAGGAATTGAATTGGACTTTGAATTGATTAAAAAAGAGCTATATAAAAAAACAAAAGAAATAATGCCGGAAATGATCAAGCTCAACAAATGGTTATACGAAAACCCAGAAACACCTAAAAATGAGTATCAAGCTATAAAAGAAATAACTACAAATCTAAAAGAAAATGGATTTGAGGTAAATTACAACATTGCAGGTCTTGATACTGCCTTTACAGCAAAGAAAATAATAGGAACTGGTGGTCCCAAGATTGGTTTTTTAGCGGAGTATGATGCTCTTCCTGAAGTTGGACATGGTTGTGGTCACAATTTAATAGCTGCATCTTGTGTTGGAGCAGCAATAGCTTTAGCAAAGACGTTAACTGTTCCGGCAGAAATTGTTGTTTATGGTACACCGGATGAAGAGTTCGACGGGGGTAAAATAATTATGGCAGAAAAAGGAGTTTTTAAAGACTTAGATATAGCCCTACAGATTCATCCATCTGCTGATAATACGATTGTTGACGTTAGATCAGCTCCTCATCAAACTATGGTAATAGGTTATAAAGGGTGTGCAGCCCATACGGCAGTTAATCCTTCAGCTGGTATAAATGCTCTTAATGCAGTACATGTAGCTTTTTCTGGACTTCATGCACTTCAACAATATCTCAAGCCAGGCACGCGTATACCTGCTACTATAACTCATGGAGGAGGAGCCCCTAATGCGGTCCCTCAATTTGCACAATTCCGCATCCACATAACCACTCAAGATCATGATTATTTAGAAGAAGTAGTTAAAAAAGTTGAAAATTGTGCTAAAGCCGGTTCACTGGCTACTGGTGCTGAGGACGATATTTGGAAAAGCCCAATATATAAAGAGATACTACCTAATCCTATATTAAACGATTTGATTTCCCAACAATTAGAAGACTTAGGATACATATTGGACAAGGCTCCGGAAAATTTAGGAGCCACTGATGTAGGGAATGTTAGTTGGAGTTGTCCAACGGCTATGCCTATTGTTTCATTAGGCTTAAACAACGTACCTCTGCACTCTAAAGAATTTGCTGCGGCAACAGTAGAAAAAGAAGGGGAGATATTTTTAGAAAATTCAATTAATGCTATGGCTGTGGTGGCAGCAAAAGTTATTTATAGTAGCAACCTTATAGAAAAAATAAGAAGCACTTTTAACTCATAGATTTAAATTAATAGAATTGAGTGTTATCACAAAAGTGAAGGAGTTAAAAAATGAAAGCCGAGTTAGTGATCTTAGGCGGTTCAGTTATAACAATGGATCCTTCGCTGCCGAAGGCACAAGCAGTTGCTGTTAAGAGTGGCAGAATAATGGCTGTTGGCAAAGTAAACCATATAAGAAATTTAATAGGCTCCGAGACTTTGGTGTTACGTGCAAATGGCAAGACGATTGTTCCAGGTTTTATTGATTGCCATGTTCATTTTATTCAGACGGGATTAGATTTAAGCAAAATAGATCTTAGATTTTGTAAAAATGTAAATGAAGTTAAAAAGTTGATAGTTGAGCAAGTTGATAAGGTTAAACCGGGACAATGGATAATGGGTGCATCTTACCAGGATTTTGCATTTACAGAAAAAAGACCCCCTACTCGACAGGAGTTAGATCAAGTGGCGCCGAAAAACCCGGTTTGGCTTAGTAGATTGGATACCCATTCAGGAGTTTTAAATTCCGAGGGTTTACAAAAATTACAGTTGCCAGAGGATGTAGAGGGATTAGAGACAAATGAAAACGGCGAACCAAACGGGTTGGTAAAAGGCGAAGCAAATAATTATGTAAGAAGCTCTATAAACAAATCTTTAGACAAAGAAACTCGGCGTGAAGCTCTAATAAATGCTTCCCATAAAATGTTGTCTGCAGGGGTTACTACTGTACACGCTTGTGAAGGAGGGGTATTGTCTTCCGAAGATGATGCCGAATTTATTCTGAATGAATCTGAAAATGTTCCACTGGACATTAGATTGTTATTCCAAACTACTAATATAAATAAGATATTACAAGCCGGGTTGCCTAGAATTGGTGGCGATATTCTTATTGACGGTTCTTTTGGTTCCAAAACGGCCGCTTTGCGACAACCTTATAACGATGATACCAGTGAAAACGGAATTCTTTATTTTACACAAAAAGAACTCGATGACTTTGTCCAAGAAGCACACTGTAAAGGGCTTCAGGTTTCTGTCCATGCTATTGGTGATGCGGCAATAGAACAAATATTGACCGCATACGAAAGGGCTCAGGCTGAGGAATACCGTGATGATCACCGCCATCGCATAGAGCATTTTTCCCTCCCAGCACCCTCTCACATAAATAGAAGCATAAAGTTGGGAGTGGTCCATTCTCTTCAAACATCGTGGTTCTGGAGCGATGAGGAGGTTTTACTTGAAAAGACCCTGGATACACGACTAGGCTGTGAGCGATCAAATCTTGCTTATCCATTAGGTAGTATATGGTTGGCTGGAGGAAGAATTTGCGGCAGTTCCGATGCGCCGATCGTGCCCGCAGATCCGCTGGCAGGTATTTATGGCACTGTAAAGCATTTCCGCACTGAAGAGCGGTTGAGCAAAATGGCAGGCCTTTCCTTCTATACTACTGGAGCGGCTTATTCTAGTTTTGAAGAAAATGAAAAAGGCAAGATAGCTCCTGGGTTTTTAGCAGACATTGTTGTTTTAGGAGGAGATTTTTTATCGGAATCCACGGAAAGTTTGTTAAGCATGGGAATTGAGGCAACTATAATCAGAGGAGAGGTTAAATATGCTAAAAACAATAAATACTATAGATCAAGTTAATTTAAGGAGTTGTTGTAATTAGTCGAACAATATTTAAGAGAGGAGTGGTTAAGTGGATCGGTCTTAGTTAAGGTTGTCACGTGTTTACATGCTGATTTTCTGCCTCTTGATCATAGCAGTTGTATTGACTCATTTAATTCTTTCAGGAGAATTCGCAAAAATTGATAGCAGGTTATAAAATAACCGTACTTAAGGGCACTTGGAATATTCAAACTGAAAGGTGGTGGTAGATGGTAGATGAGTTTAGCGGAGCAAGTAAGTATGTTTGAAGAGGCTTACTTGGTTTTAAAAACACAAAGGGGGCATTTTGATAATGAAAAAATTGTTGGTTCTGTTGATTTTACCAGCTTTGTTGCTCGGGTTCATGATTACCGGTTGTGAACCTGAGGAACCGGTAGAGGAGCCAGAAGAGGTGGAAGAACTTGAACCGGTGGAACAGAAAATTGTGATAGCCATTGGAGCAGAGCCGGAAAGTCTAGACCCGAATTATATGGAATCATCTCCGGCCGCTGCTGTTTCTGAACATATGGTAGAAGGCTTGCTTTACTTGAACGAAGACGGTGAATTAGAACCCGCCCTGGCTACAAACTGGGAAGCAGAAGAAGATGGGTTGTCTTACTTGATCGAGCTCCGCGAAGGGGTTACTTTCCACGATGGTGAACCCTTCAATGCCGAGGCGGCAAAGTACAATCTTGACCGTTTCATGGGCAAAGGTGAATTCGAAGGAGAACCACCAGCTCAATTTGAATTTCTCCTTGGCGAAGTAGACGAGGTGGAAGTGGTTGATGAATATTCCATTCGCATTCACCTGGAAAATAGGTTTGCCCCGATAGAATGGCACCTGGCCCACCGCTTTATTGCTATGCACAGCCCGGCCTCGATAGAAGCGCTGGATGAAGAAGAAGATATTGAGGCTCCCGTAGGCACCGGTCCGTTTAAGTATGCCGGTTGGGATCGCGGTGAACAAATCGTTATGGAAAGAAACGAAGATTACTGGGGCGATGTGCCTGAGCTTGAGGAACTAACCTTCAAATTTGTTCCGGAAGGCAGTTCCCGGGTGATTATGCTTGAAACCGGAGAAGTCGATGCGGTAATGGATATTCCACTTGCTGAAATTGAAAGGCTCGAAGGAGAAGAAGGCATTGAAATAGTTTACGAAACCAGTGTTCGTACTATCTATATTGGGTTCAACTTGGAAACTGAACTGTTTAAAGATAACAAGGAACTGCGGCAAGCATTAAACTATGCAATCGACAAGCAAGCTATCTGTGATGCCATTTTTGAGGGGACATATGAGCCGGCCGATGCACCGATTCCACCGGGTATTTTTGGGCACCATTCCGCTGGACCCTATGAATATGATCCGGAAAAAGCCCAGGAATTGATGGCGGAAGCCGGTTATGAAGATGGTTTTGAAATGGATCTTTTCCATCCGACCGGCCGTTACCCGATGGATGAAACAGTGGCTGAAACAGTGCAAGGTATGCTCGCAGAAGTAGGTATCGAGGCCAACCTGACCACCTATGACTGGGCCACTTATCTGGAAATGGTTGTCCAGGAAGACCCTGCAGATGCAGAGCACGATGCCTTTATGCTAGGCTGGGGCACGGTTACCTGGGATGCTGATTACGGACTTTATTCCACATTGCATTCCGAAAATTGGCCCCCGTCAAGTAACTTAACCTACTACGCAAATGAAGAAGTAAACGCCCTGCTGCAAGATGCAAGGACAGAAGTGGACTTGGATGTGCGTGAGGAGCTTTATGCTGAAGCGATTGAAAAAATCTGGGATGATGCACCGTGGCTCTTCCTTTATTACCCGGTCCAGATTAATGCCGAACTTGACCGGGTTGAGGGATTAATCCACCATCCGCTGGAAACCATCCCAGCCTGGGATGCTTACGTGGTAGAATAAGCAAGTTGGAAACGTGCTAAACTCGGTAATTTGAATGCGGGGTAAACTATTAGTTGGATAATTGACAAGGGGCAGGGTGATATGTAAGAGTTAATTATACAATTGCCCTGTCCCTTAATATTTATTTATTCTAATTGTAGCTATTTTTGCTGACTATTGAATTTATTTGTCTTCATCACCCGCCATGTGATCTAATTCAAGTTTTATTTTTTATACTCAGCCGTACTGTCTTTGGACCGGTGTCGGCTCATCGCGTGTAATGGCAACGACTCAAGCTCGAGGCTTTCGATTAGGTCTCCCTCGGCATTTGCGCTGTTTACCCGTTGGCATTTGCCCCTCCTTTGCTTAGGCTTCAGTTAGCTTGCATTCATGTAGCCAGGCCAGCTACAACCTTTGCTTCGTCGGCCATTGCAACCGCTTTACCTGCAATGTCTTCAGTCCAAAGGCGGCACGGCTGTACAGAAAAAATTTTTTATTTTAGCAGGAATTTATGATTCGGTGTCGTATTTTCTTTTATAAAGGCGGTCAGACCATCAGTCCGCATACCATCAGACCATAAGCTCGAAACGTGGCAATAAAAATTAAGTGCACAAA
>PWGT01000047.1 GCA_003554535.1 Syntrophomonadaceae bacterium
CCCATTACAGCCAGGTATATGAGAGCGATTACCAGTACAACTATCCAATTTGCATGTTCTTTTTTCATCTCCATTTACCTTTCTTCTTAAAACATCTTTTGCAAGTATAGCGTACTTCTCCATTAAAAGGAAAGATAAGTATGGCAATAAGGTGTTCACAATAAGGGAGCTAGCAAATCTGGAATAGTTCTCGAATGAAGGCCTTTAAAAGTTTTCGCTCTTGGGTTTTTTAAGGATGTTATAATAAATTTAAAAAGAGTGGGAGGAGTTAAGTTATGCCCCCAAGTAGAAAGCGTGTTAATAGAAAAAACAGACCTTCCTCAAAACTTAAAAGGATATTTCCATTCTTGTTGGGAGTGATAGGCCTGTTTATTATATTTTATGCCATCCCGGGTAATTTTCTAGATAGCTTTTTAAAAGAGGTGGGGATTGTAGAAGAAACTGGTCCTCCTGTGGAAAAAATGGAAGAAGTGGATTATTCCCTAAATGATAAGGTAAAACAGGAAGTAAAACAATATGATGAAGCATTGATTATGGCAACTGGAGATGTAATGGCTCATTCCCCCCAGGTCAATCAAGCCTGGAATCCTCAAGAAAATGAATATGATTTTTGTCCTAGTTTCGAATACATAGGCGAATATCTTGATAAAGCTGATGTAGCAGTTGCCAACCTGGAAACAACTCTTGCTGGTGAAGAAAG
Organism: Syntrophomonadaceae bacterium; assembly: GCA_003554535.1. The sequence continues at coordinate 701 of PWGT01000047.1, forward strand.
AGGATATGACGGATATCCTTTTTTCAATGCACCTGATGAGTTGGCTACCAGCTTGAGAAAGGCAGGCTTTGACCTGATATGTACGGCAAATAATCACTCGCTTGACCATGGGAAAGAAGGCTTATATCGTACTATTGATGTACTCGAAGCTGAAGGGCTTAAACCCTTTGGAACTGCTCGCAGTCTTGAAGAAAGAAATAGCCCGCTTATTGCAGATGCTGATGGAATTGATATAGGCTTTTTGGCTTACACCGATAGTACCAATGGAATACCTGTTCCGGATGGAAAGGAGCATATTGTCAATTTTATAAACCTTGACCAAGACCCTGAATTTGAAGAGACAAAGAATCTTTTTAAGGAAGATATCAAAAGAACAAAAAATGCCGGGGCTGACCTGATAGCTGTATATATGCACTGGGGATTGGAATATCAGTTTGAGCCCACAGAAGAACAAGAGAAGCTCGCAAAGCTTCTGGCTCAGGCAGGAGCGGATATGGTCCTGGGGAGCCATCCGCATGTGATTCAGCCCATGGAGCATATAGAAGTAGAGAATAAAGAGGGAGAAAAACATGAGGCATTTGTGGCTTACTCTATGGGAAATTTCATTTCAAACCAGCACCGGATTGAAGGTTCTATACCCACTGAAGAAGTTAAATATGGTCAGGTATTAATGGTAAATGCCCGAAAGGATCTCCGCTCAGGCGAAGCCCATGTGGAAGATGTGGATTACATGCTCACCTGGGTAAACCGGAACTGGAGGCATCGTATTTTACCCTTACATAAGGCTATTGAAAAGGATCCTGAGAAATATAACATTCCGGCTTACCAGCATGAGCGATTAGAACCAGTATGGGAAAAAACCAGAGAACGGTTAGAAGGCTATACTCCTGCCTTCTCCCCTTCCTAATTTCTCAAAAACCAAAACCGGGACGCGGGGACAGGTCCCTTGTCCCACTTTTTGCATCAAAGGAACTGTTTTCCTGATTCATTTTCAACCTCCCTCTTGCGACGGAATCAGAAGGATATAATTGGGACGCAGCAAATGCGCCGTTAAAGCGCAACGTGTTCCACTTATTACAAAATAAGCAAGTGATAGAGGAAAGAGTTTACTTTCCCGATTATTTACAAACTGAGTAAAGAGAAGCTTAGAATGCGCAAAACAGGCATAATGCTTACGGCGCAGAATTTGAAATTGTGCACTAGGCCATAAAGGAACAGGAGGATGGAATGAGCAGAAGCCATAAAGATGCAGGTTGTGCAGAACGCGCAGGTCGAGATGCTTGGCTATGCTCCTAATCGTATCGCATAGCTTAAGCATTCCCGCCTGCGCCAGTATCCCCTATTTACCCCTGGCACTAAAACTCTGTGGTAGTGAAAAAAACTTTTAGTGGGGCAATTAATATGATTCCAGTGCCACATCGCAAAAAAGAGACGAGGATCTTTATCTTTGTGCCTTGAAAAGTGGGACAAGGGACCTGTCCCTGCGTCCCTATGCATGCAGAAGAAGAATTTATGGTTGTTCAAACAAATCCACGAATTCTTTTAATGTTAGAAGGCGCCAATCTTCCACTTCAATTTTTCCGCTTGCCAAAATGCTAACTGGACTGGAAACTCCAGCAGCAAGCTCTTTCCAGGCATTTTCCTCGACGTTGACTACCAGATCTGCGTCTGGCAGCTCTTCTTGCCTAAGCTCAGCTACTCCTTGGCGAATTATAATAGAATAAACTTCTCCCGTGTCAACTATGTTAAAGGTAGCTTTTATATTTTTTTCGGAGCTTGCTTCGGGATCTAACTGAACGGTCATGGCTTGAAAAAAATCTTCTATAGGAACATTGCGAGCTGCACCCTTGCTAATATCAAAATCTCCCAGTTCAATTTTACCTGCTATTTCATATGCCTGAGAAAAGTAATAATTGCGAACATTGGTGTTATAACTTTCTTCGCCCAGGCGAAAAAGGGCTTTAACTAGAATTTCTTTTCCATTCTCATTTTTTTCTTCAGCGTGTATTGCCATCTGAGCTAATTCGGCAGCCCACTGGTAATTTTCATTATTAAAAGCTTCTTCTGCTTCTTTGATCAGGTTTTCAGTTCCTCCAACCATGTCAGCTATTTTTTCTGATCTTTCCCATTCGGGAAGGGGATCGAGATTAACTGCATTTCCATCGAACCATCCCAGGTATCGATCATAGATGGTTCGAACGGCATGAGAAATCTTGCCATAAAACTCCTTTGTTTCAGGATGTTGAGCTAGGTGGGGAGGGAGTTGTATGCTATCCACCAGTTCGTCTCTCGTTTTTCCTTGATTGGCTCCGCGAACAACTGCATCGTGAATGTACTGAATAGAATCCCTGTATACTGTAAGGGTTTCTTCTATCTCTTCCTTTCCCGTAATTGGCTCAGCATGGCTGGGAACTAGATATTCTGCATCCAGGCTTCTCATTTTGTCCAAAGAATTAACCCAATGGGTAACTTCGCGGGGAGCAGAACCTCTTATGGTGTATAAGTTGGGAAAGGCTGGGTAATAATTGTCTCCCGGGAAAAGCGTTTTTTCTTCGGGGAGCCAAATCATTAGTTGATCTTTTGTCTCACCTGGTGCATGTTTAAGAACAAATTTTGTTTCACCTATTTCCAGGGATAACTCTTCTTCAAATAATTTTGTAGGCTGTATATAATCGGGGATTTTATGATGATCAAAGTGCATTACAGGACCCAAGCCATGGGTTATAACGTATTCTTCCGGCAATTCGGAACCAAACTGTCGAATACCTCTAGTGTTAAGAATATCTCTTAAGATTACTTGTTCAGAAAAAAAATCATAATGATTAGCTTGAGCATATACTTCAAAATCTTCGGATGTTTTTTCAGCAAACACCGGTGAACCGTATATATGATCAGGGTGGGCATGTGTGTAAATTATGGCTCGCGTGGAAGTATCACCGATTTCCCCCAGATCTTCTTTTATTTTCTCAGCAGCTTCCACACATTCGGTAGTATCAATAATAACATTACCTTCTGTGGTTTCAATAACGATTACGTTAGCAAGGGCATATCCTATGGCTACGTGGATGCCATCTTTAACTTCTTTAATCCTTTTATCAAACCTCTCTTTGTGTTCATAAAGGGCTTCACTTGGGTCCTCAAACTTAGGTTCAGGAATTTCTACTTTTTTCTCATCAGTTAAATCAAATACCCCACTATAGTTCACCACCAGGATTAAAAGCAAAAGGATACTGACAAAAATAATAATACCTTTCTTCAAAACTATAACCTCCTATCCTGTGGAATGAAAATGTTTTTTTGATTATGGAAAATATTACAACTCTATAAGCTCTATAGTCTATTTTCCATAACAAAATTAGAAGCACAGCAAAGTTATTCTTCGAAGTTTTTTTTAAAATCACAATTCATGTGAAAGCATAATTTGATAAACTGTCAAACATATTATAATTTTACTATTTTTTTATTAATTTATACAGAGGATTTTACTTGCTAATATTGATACATCCTTATTAATGAATTTTATGGTTTCAAACATTGTTTTTAGAATAAACATTGTAATATAAGTAAAAAATAGAACCTCAAAATAATTAACCATGAGGAGTGGAGATAATGGATAGAGAAAGCCTTCGTGAAAGCTTAATCAAGGAAAAATTTGTCCTTACCGAAAAATTGCGCGCAAAACAGAGTGACAGCAAAGATAATTCACTTTCAGAAAGTGCTTCTGAACTCTCTGTGGTGGATAACCATCCTGCAGATACAGGAAGTGATGCTTTTGAGAGAAGCAAAGATTTGTCTCTCAAGGAGAAAGATTTTATTCTTTTGCAAAACATAGAACGAGCTCTTAATAAATTAGAATTAGGAGAATACGGCATGTGTGAAAGCTGCGGAAATCCTATTAAAGAAGAACGCTTAGAAGTAATACCTCATACTCGATTTTGCTATTTTTGCCAGGAGGCATTAGAAAGAGAAAAAGATAGGGGAGGAAGCACAAGGCCTGTAGAAGAAGAAATATTTAATTTTTCATTAATAGATAAAGAAGAAACCAAGGAGGATGAAGGTTAAATGTAAGCCATTTACCCCTTGAGTTACCTTACCTGTTTGTGTCCTGCGACTTGGAAATTATTGTTCTTCTTGGGTAAGGAATCTCTATTTCGTGATCATCCAGGGCTTGCTTGAATCTTTTGCGCAATTCCCTTTCTACAGCCCATTGTTCGCCGGGGGTGGTTTTAACAACAGTTCTTATGCTTACGTATGATTCACCTATTTCTATTACTCCTTGCACTAATGGTTCTTCTTTAATATCTTCTAATTCCTGATTTGCTCTTTGCCCGGTTATTGTTAGCACCGAAATGGCTTTATCTATATCTTCCTCATGGGCGATATTCATAATTACAACAGCTAAAATTTCATTTCTGCTAAAGTTTGTGACTTTGCTTATTTCACCATTGGGAATTGTATGAAGCTCTCCTGTCCATTCTTGTATTTGGGTAGTTCTTAAGCCTAATTCTATAACAGTGCCAGTGACTGCAGATATAGTAATATATTCTCCTACATTATACTGTTCTTCAAAAATTATAAAAAAGCCTGAAATAATGTCGCGAACAAGGTTTTGAGCACCGAAGCTAATCCCCAACCCCAAAACTCCGACTCCAGCAAGAATAGATCCTGTATTAATTCCGAAAGCATCCAGCATCATGATGCCAGCAATAAAATAAATTACATATGTCAGGAGGCTCTTCATAAGGCTGCTTAAAGTCAAGCGTCTTGCTTCTTTAATCATGGCCCTGGAATTGTGGCCATTTAATAAATTGTCAATAAGCATTTTCCCCAATTTTAGCGTTATATTGGCAAGAATTATTATACCGATTATTTTAACTATTATAATAAACCCTTGTCTTATATGTTCTATTTCTAAAATGTCAACTCCAAAAATTTCTAAAGACAAAATAATAATCATTAATATCAATCCGTATTGTAATAGTGTTTTAAGTGCCAATATTAAATTGCTTTTAACTTCTTCCTGTTGAGATCCTGTGTCTTCTTTTTTAGCTAATTTGTTAATTAACATTAGTCCGCATTTATTAATAAAAAAACCTGTCACAAGAAGAAGTAATATTTTAAGCAGATTATAGCCTGTTGTTAGGTAATCACTTTCCAATAATGAATCTAACTCCAATTCCAAAGCTCCTTTCAAGTAACTTTTTTGTTCCATACCTATGCAGGTCTATTGCATGAAGCGTTTTGTAAGATTTTGCAGTAATAAGCATGCATTATATCCCTCTATTTTTAATTAGCAAACTGTTTAATATAATTATGCTTTAGAATTCTCGCTTTATGTCGCATATCTAAAACATTCCCACCGGGACAAAGGGACAGGTCCCTTGTCCCACTTTTCTCTGACTGTTTTGTTAATTTGGTTTTTAGTCTAAAATTTTGTGAACCGAGTATAAAAAGGTGTGTGAAGCGTAAACGAGCAGAATAAGCATAATGCTCAAAGGCGCAGAAATCGCAAGTGTGCACTAGGTGTGCCCTCTTATTTTAATTTGAGCTTAGGGATGCGCATTATGGGCAAAGATGCAGAACACACAGCCGGTCAGACCGTGCAGAAGGCGCAGCTTTGCAACACTTGCAACACTCCTGTAAAGGCGTAGATCAGGCAAAAAGGGAAGAGTGGCGCAGGTCGG
>PWGT01000158.1 GCA_003554535.1 Syntrophomonadaceae bacterium
CGGATCTACCCCGAAATTCTGGAGTTCCCCGTCGACGAGTTCGACTTAGAGCTCGCAAACGGCGACTACGACCAGCTCGACGTCTTCAAAGATCCCGAGTTTACCGCGGACCTCGCGCTGGGCGTCACCGACGTCCACGTCGCCGACGTCGAATCCGTCGAACGGATCGAGGAGAACATTTTGAAGGGCCTCGAGATCGTCCCGCCGGAGCAGCTCGTGGTCTCCCCCGACTGCGGCGTGAAGCTGCTCCCCCGCGAGGTCGCCTACGGCAAGATGGCCAACATGGTCGAGGCCGCCCGCAACGTCGAGGAACAGCTCGACGCCGGACGGATCGACGTCGACCGGAACCCCGCCACGGCCGACGACTGAACGCCTGCCGAGCCGTGAGCGATCGCTAGCCCGACTCGCGTTCCCGTCCAGGGGGGAGGGCCGTACTCACGGGAGTGAGGTCTGTGCCTGTAGGTGGGAACCTGTACTCACAGGAGTGAGGTCTGTGCTTGCAGGTGAGAAACCTGTACTCACAGGAGTGTGGTCTGTGCTAGCAGGTGAGAAACCTGTACTCACAGGAGTGGGGTCTGTGCTTGTAGGAGGGTCTGTACGAGAGCGCCGCCAACCGCCCCGGTCATACCGACCGATGGGAGATCAACTCTCACAGGCCTTGCATTCGAGAATGTCCCGGCTGAATTTCTGTGCAGCGTTCACGCTGTTCTGGTAGTAGAGACTTTTCACCCCCTTCTCCCAGGCCGAGATGTAGAGCTGGTTGATCTCCTTGACGCTCACCTCACTCGGATCGATCGAGACGTTCAGGCTCTGTGCCTGGTCGATGTACTGCTGTCGCTGCGCTGCCTGGTTGATGATCGCCATCTGTGGGATCTCGGCGAAGGTTTTGAAGACCTCCTTCTCCTCGTCCGTCAGGCAGTCGAGATGCTGCACGCTCCCGTCTTGCTGTGCGATGCTGTCCCAGACCTCGCGATCGTCTTTTCCTCGCTCCTTCAGCATCGCCTCGAGGAACCGATTTTTTTGCGTGGATTTCAACTTCGCGCCGTCGCGGACGAAGTAGTTCGATTTCAGCGGTTCGATGCTTGGACTGACCTGCCCCAGGATGACACTGCTGGATTTCGTCGGGGCCACACTCATCGTCGTCGTGTTCCGGCGACCGTAGCCTTCGAGCACCTCCGGTTCGCCGAACTCGTCGGCAAGCCGGCGACTCTCCTCGTAACTTCGCTCTCTGATGGTGCGGAATATCTCCTCGTTTTTTTCCATCGCCTCCATGCTGTCGAACGGAATCATCTCGCTCTGGAGGTAGCTGTGCCAGCCGAGGACGCCAATCCCGATCGCTCTGTGCCGTTTCGCAAACCGCACCGGGCGCTCCATGAACTGCGTCCCCTCCGCCTCCTGGATAAACTCCTCCATGACGGCATCGAGGAACCGCGTCAGCGTTTCCACTGCGTCGGTATCCCTCCACTCGTCGTAGTGGAGCGCGTTCATCGATGAGAGACAACAGACGAAACTCTCGTCGGGCGTGGCCGGCAGTGCAATCTCGGTACACAGGTTGGAGGCGTTGATTTCGTAGCCCTTGTCCCTGTAGACCTGTGGCTTCCCTTCGTTCATATTGTCCCGGAAGATGATGTACGGGACGCCGATGTTGATCCGCGCCTCGATGATTTCTGCCCACGTCTCTCGCTTCTCTTCGTCACCGTCGACCATCGCCTGGAACCAGTCGTCACCGATGATAACGCCGTAGTAGATGTCCTGTACGGGATCCCCCTCGGTTTTGATATTGAGCCACTCCTCCAGATCGTCGTGCTCTACGTCGATATACCCCGCGAACTGGCCTCGCCGCGTCTCGCCCTGGCTGACGACGTTGATGATCGTGTCGAACAGTTCGGTGAAGCTGTAACTCCCGTTGCTCTTGCCGTTGTTCGTGATCGGGCTGCCTCGGGGCCGAATCTCACCGAAGTACCCGCTGGTGCCGCCGCCCAGCTTGGTCATTTCGCCCACTTCGGCCTGCGTGTAGAGGATACTCTCCATGTTGTCCTCCATGTGGCTCCCGAAGCAGCTGATCGGGAGACCTCGGTCCAGACCGAAGTTAGACCACACTGGACTCGCGAGGCTGTAGAAGCCACGACTCATGTAGTCGTAGAACCTGTCCGCGAAGCCGTCGTCGTCCAGGATCTCTTCGGCCCGCTCTGCGATCTCCCTGACCCGTTCTTCGGCCGTGACACCCTCGAGCAGGTACCCCTCGTCGAGGAACGCCCTGCTATCCCCGTTCAGCCAGTAGAACGGTTCCTTGTGCTGCCGTTTCACCTCGTCGAGTGCCGGTTCTGTCTGTGCCATCGTTAGAACATGTCCTCGGCGGTAACGCTCTGGGCGTGCTTGTTGTACGTGGTCGACCGCTTGCTGAAGAAGTCGTTGTCCTTCGTCATCAGAATCTCCTCATCGAACCATCGCGTCTCCTCGAGCAGGCCCTCGTCCGGCTCGAATATCGGCTCTACACCGACGTTCTCGAGGCTCTGGTTGAACCGGTCCCGTAGGAACGCGTCGACATGCTCCCGAGGGAGGAACTCCAGCTCGCCCTCACTAAATATCCAATCCAGTATCTCCATCTCGGCCTCGAACGCCTGTTGACAGGCCTCCTGGACCTCCTCGTCGAACTCCTCGCCGAAGAGGTCTGGATTCTCCTCGCGAATCGTCTCCACTAGTTCGACACCGAACAGTCCGTGGATCTGCTCCTCCTTGCTGGTCGCTTCGACGGCATTCGCGATCCCCTTGAACTTCTTCTCGTGTTTATCGAAGCTCATCATAATGAGGAACTGCGAGAACAGCGAGACGTGCTCGACGAACGTGGAGAACAGCAGGATACTCATCACGTACTCCTGTTTGTTCTCACTCTCACTCTTCTCCAGGTACTCGTCGAGATACTCGATTCGCTCCTCGATTGCCGGCACGTCGGTCACCTCCTCGAAGTCCGCTGTAATCCCCAAGACGTCGAGGAGGTGGCTGTACGCATCCATATGTCTGACCTCACTCTCCGCGAAGGTCATGCCGACGTTCCCGACTTCCGCTTTGGGCATCTCGTCGTAGATATCTGCCCAGAACGTTTTGACCTGGACCTCGATCTGTGCGATAGCCAACGTCGTCTTTTTGATGATGGTCTTCTCGACAGGAGTTGTGTTGATTTTGAAATCTTGAACGTCCCCTGAAAAGTTGAACTCCGTGTGAACCCAGTAGCTGTTCCGTATCGCATCCTTGTAGTCGAGGAAATCGGCGTACTCATACGGTTTGAGCTGCGTTCGTTCCGAGAAGATGTCGGTCTCGGTATCTCCGCCTGTGGTTTTGTGTTCAGTCATTAGCACGTACTCCGGAAGGGTCGTCCTCCGTTGGTTGGTTTCTGTTTCCGTCGTTCATTGGTTCAGTGCGTTCGAATGCACTCGTATCGCTTTCTGCACGTCTGTTCGTGGTCCATCCTGATCCGGCCAGGGATTGACCGAACATTCGTCCGATATCCGTGTGTGTTCGTGTCATTGTGAACCGCTCGGGGCTTCGAAGTCGTCAAGTTCGGCATCCAAGACTGCATCAAGTTCTCTCAGGAATTCCTGGGGCTCAGAGAACGCTTTATAAACGGAGACAAACCGAATGTAAGCTACTTTATCGAGCGTGCGGAGGTTCTCAGAGACGAGGTCGCCGATGAGACTCGAAGAGACGATACGTGCCTCTCGATCTTGTAGTTCGCTCTCGATATCGTCGACGAGAGCAGTCACCGTTGGCTCGGCCACGTCTCGCTTCTCAACGGCTCGCTCAATCCCTGCGCGGAGTTTCTGTCGGTCGAACGATTCGATGGTTCCGTCGCGTTTTTTCACCTGGAGGGACTCCCACTCCGGACGTTCGTAGGTCGTAAAGCGGAACGAACAGCGGTGACACTCGCGGCGCCGTCGGACGGAAGTTCCGTCGACACCGGTCCCCGTATCGATGACGCGTGTTCGCTCGTTCCCGCAGTCCGGGCAGTTCATAGTTGTCACCACTTACTCCTCCGGGATCTTAACCCCATATATGGGGCCTCTCGAGTTCGACCGCAACATCTGGTGGTGGAGACTACCACATAAAACTTCCCCAATGGAATTGATGTAATACAACTGAACTTGATTAGGGGGCGTGGATGATTGGGACCATATGCATTGAGTGGTCCGGTCTCGACTACTGGACACACCAGGAGTTGAGACTGGTCGTCTCAATGCATATGGCATTCTGGCGCAGTTCATAAATAGTATGAAGACGTAGTTGGGATAGAACGATGGCACGAATTACCGGCTCCTACCCAGATGACCTCGACCTCCTCATCGAGGGCGCTGTCGAGGCTGGTGTGTTTAGTGGCAAGAGCGACGCGTTGCGCGAGTTCGTGCGTGAATACTTCGAGGACCACGAGAACGAACGTATTGCAGCTGCGGTCGCCCTCTACGAACGCGAGCGGATCACACTCGGTGATGCTGCGAGGCTCGCTGATGTCGACCGCTGGACGATGCGTGACATCCTCCGTGAGCACGGTGTTGAACTTCGCCTGGGGCTCGTTGACGAAGACGACGCAGCCTACGAGGTAGAGGCAGCACGCGAACTCGAATTCGATGATGAGGACTCGTCTGATGAGTAGTCACGTGCTAAATGACAGGTAACGATCTCCCAGCGAACCCGAGCGTCTTGAACACGACTGTCCTCTCGAATTTTGCGTACATCGATCAGCTGTGGGTAGTTGCTGGCCTCTCTGGAATCTGTACGGTACCAGTCGTTCGTGAGAAGCTCGAACACGGCGTTGGTAACCACCCATATCTCCAGAAAGCACTCGAGACGCTTGATGACGAAATCCCAGTCGCGACGATTTCGGATACTGTCGCAAACAGGGAAGCCGTTGTTGGTGGGCATCTCGACCCCGGGGAAGCACAGGCGTTCGCCCTCGCTGACGCACACGACGGTCGACTGCTGACAGACGACGGAGATGCCCGGTCGTTTGCGAAAGACCAGGGCGTGACCGTTGTCGGGTCAGTTGGCGTTCTGTTGGCTGCAATCGATGCTGGGAAGATCGATGAATCAACCGCTGACGAGTGGCTGTCGACGTGGATCGACGAGATCGGCTACTACGTCCCGTATCGAACCATCTCCGAGTATCGGTGACTGATTTAGAGTTCGAAACACCTGATTAGTGTGCTCGTGAACACGTCTATTACCGATGAGTGAAGCCGACAGACGGCTGTCCGAGGAGAGCGAGCAACGGTTTCTAGACCTGTACGCTCATCTGTTGGTCTATGTCAACGACCGATTCGAGGTCATCGAAGAGATCGAAACGGTCGCTGATCTTGAACAGCACTATACTGACGAGCTCCTCCCGCTCCGAAACACGCTGTACAACGAGTCGACGACGGACCTGATAGAAGACTTCGTTGAAGAGAATCCTCCCGACCTGCCGGAGGCTGGTCTCGAACAGATCGCAGCGTGGACTGACTTCGTCGCCGGAGAGTTCGTCGTCGTCCGCTATCGAGAGGACGACGCAATCTTCCTCGATTGGACAGAACCGCCGAAAGCATACGCAGTCCGTCCGGCTCGGCTTCCGTTCGCCGAACTGTGGGATGAATCTGCGCTTCCCGTCCCGGTCTCGAGTGTCGTCCTGTTACCGTTCGAGGACCAGATCGTCTACGACGGGTGGATCGGGGTCAAGAACATCATCTTCGGGGGTTCCCTCAGTACTGACATCGATGACGAGTATGAGGAGGCCAAACATCGCTTCGGCATCATCGACTCGCTTCCAGTGCCCGAGGAAGACGAAAAGACGGACGCCGAGGAGTTGCGCTTCTATATGAAGAACAAGCGCAACCGAGAGCGATACGCGTCGGAGATCGAGCAGTTGCGGGAGAAAACCGACGAACTGGAGCGGATTTACCACCAGGAAATGGGGAAGGCCCGAGCCCGCAGCTTGGGTCGCGAACTGCGCGAGTTGGGACTCAACGAAGCCTACGTAGCGATCTACGATGATCGGATCATCACTAGTGCCCCCTCCGAATCCGAGGTTCGCAAGCTACTCGAAGAGATTATGCCCGCTGGGAAGGCGGACCACCCCTACGTCTACCACTTCGATCCCTGACCGAGAATCCACAGCTACGATTGGAGTTGCGTGACAGCCGATTCGATTTCGCTTTTGATCGGTTCGCCGGAGAACTCGAACATTCTGTCCCCGACACCGAAGGCATATCTCTGGTGGAAGACATCGACGTGAATCCAGCATTCGACATCGCTGTCTGTCGCCTCATACTCGGCTTCACTTGTATTCTCTCCGTGCCTCAGCACGTCGAGCAGGTATTTTTCGATAC
>PWGT01000206.1 GCA_003554535.1 Syntrophomonadaceae bacterium
AATCTTGATTTTTCCGGTTAAAGTTGGTAGAATTATACTTGCTGAGCCGGCGTAGCTCAATAGGCAGAGCGGCTGAATCGTAATCAGCAGGTTGGGGGTTCGATTCCCTCCGTCGGCTCCAATAATGAAGCGGGTTTATAAAACCTGGCTTTTTTCTTTTTCGGCTATTGGCAGTCATTCTGGCAGTCAAACTTCAGAAAAGTCTTTAGCATCAAAAAAAAATCTTTGGGGCAACTGACAAGCCAATATGAATCTGCTCTCACGAGATACTGCCACAGTTGATGCAGATGGCGGACGCCAATAACAACCTGCTTTGGCAGCCTACGGCTCGAGACGGGGTCCCTGGCCAGATATTTGGCTATGATCTGGTTCCAACAGAAAAAACAGGGAAGGCCTTGGGAGATGAATGAAACTTGATCCTGACAAACCTCCGGGCCGGGTATGCCGTCGGCATGCGGAAGGAAATTGCAATCGATGCAACCAACTCAGCAGAATGGTTAACCGATCAATGGGACTTCCGGGCTATCCTGAGGATAGACGGCCGGACCACCTGGGATAAGCCAATTACCACAGAAAGCGGCAAACAGTTATCCTGGGCAGTTGTATTGGGTGACGCTGAATAAATAGATTGTTACCCCCACTGGGGTTTGCAATACGCCGTGGGCTGGCGTTAAAGTGCCCACTCACCTACTTTTTTAGGGCATCGCCTGACCCCATCAAAGGATGTGTTCCATGACCGGCCAGGCGGTATATCCTGGCACTTCTTTAGACGACCCGAGGGTCGTGGGAGTAACCTTCAAAAGGGGCGGTGCTTCCTCCAAGCCTGCGCCGGCCCCTCCAGAGAGGGGTCCTGGGCAAGACCCTCAAAACTGCCCACCTGTATATCACTGGACCAGCTTTGTCAAAATTGCCCTGGCCCTCAGCGGGTGAACCCGTGACAAAGATTAAAAAACCAAAAAAAGGAAATTGGTCAGCTTATAGAGTATTAGTAAAATAATACATTTTAGAGAAAGGAGGTTTACCAGAACAAAGCAATCAGGAGAATCCCCAACTCCTTGATGCTTGTATTCATTCCCTTTACGCACTAGCGGTCTGCCCCTCCGTAATTGGAGAAAAACCTGTTTTCGCTGATAGCCCAAGGGAGCAAGAAATTGATTCTAAAGAACTCACGATTTATTACTCAAAGCAATTTCCATATATACCTAACTGTTTAGAGCAGGTTGAAAATTATTGCAATGCAAATAATATTCCCTTGAACCTTTGTGAAGCAGATACTTTAGAAAAAGCAAGGTCTGTTCAAGGGGTATTTAATAATTATGCGGTTTTTTATCAAGGGAAATTCCAAACGGTTCATTTACTTAATGAGGGATATTTGAAAAAAAGATTTTGTTGTAAGCCTATGAGTTTTCTTTACTGAAAAATTTGCTGCATGGTGTACAGCACTAAGTCCAGGTTTTATGTAAAGAGCTGCATCGAAAAAGGGCCTCAAATGCGGGGCAAGGGTGCCAATTTAAAAGTGGATTTCTAGGTTATTTAGGAGGTGAAAGATTTGCAAGCAGAAATAAAAATAGGGGTCAGCTCCTGCTTATTAGGAAATCCTGTCCGTTATGATGGTGGACATAAGCATGACCGTTACATAACGGATACACTGGGTAAATATTTTCAATTTGTGCCTGTTTGTCCCGAAGTAGAATGCGGTTTGCCGGTACCCCGTGAAAGTATGCGCCTGGTAGGTGATATCCAAAAACCCCGTCTTTTGACATCACGTTCAGGGCATGATTATACTGAACAAATGCAGAAGTTTTGTGCCCAGAGGGTGGAGGAATTAGAAAAAGAGAACCTATGTGGGTTTATCTTTAAAAAAGATTCCCCCAGCTCAGGTCTCTTTCGTGTTAGGGTTTACAAACATTCTGGCCAATCTCCCCAAAAGGTGGGCAGGGGTCTTTTTGCTGCAGCGATGGCAAGACGCTTCCCTCAGCTACCTATGGAAGAGGAAGGACGCTTGCATGATCCTCTAATTCGGGAAAACTTTTTAGAGCATGTTTTTAGCTACAGGCGCTGGAGAGATTTTATAGAGGACTGCCCGAATTACAAAAGCCTTATCGATTTTCACACCAGGCAAAAACTTCTTCTTATGGCCCATAGCCCCCCTCAGCATGCCCTCTTGGGGAAGCTGGTTGCTTCCGGGAAAAAACAGCCTGAAAAGCAGTTGTTGGAAGAATATGAAAAAAAATACATGGATGCCCTCTCCCGTTTTTCCTCCATAAAAAAACACACCAACGTAATGCAGCATATTATGGGTTACTTTAAAGACAAAATCACTTCGGATGAAAAACAAGAGCTATTGGAATTAATCTGGAATTATAGGGATGGGTTGGTTCCACTTACGGTTCCTTTAACCTTAATTAATCATTATGTGCGCAAGTATGATATTGCATACCTGAAAAAACAAGTTTATCTCTCTCCCCACCCCGCCGAACTCATGCTGAGGAACCATGTCTGATATCCGGAGAAAGGGGATCAGAAGGGTTATATTTTCCGGGAAAGTTTCATATAAAGCTCCTCTGGAACCATCTCATATCCAAGAAAACTGAAAGGAAACTCAGTTTTTTTGTTTGCAGTTGGTTTCTGCTGACCAGGTTTTCACATTGTCTTGTGTGTCTGACATAAATGCATTCCGGAGTCTAACGGTAATAATGGATTTGTTTTCTCCCTTAATAAAGGCTCCCATATCCCGATGATGGTCGTAATGGCTCTCCCTGTAGTAGCTTCCGTTAGCGGTTAGAAGTATCGACGCCGTGCCGTAAATTGTACAACTTATGGGTGGTTCACCGGTTTTTGTTGGGTTGTAAAAAAGTAAGGCTACCTCATTATTCTCCTCCATGTGTTTAACTTTGCTGGAAACAGTCCTGCTGCTTAAAATAATCAGATTTTCTTGGGATAAATAGGTAAAAACCATCAAGAAAGCATGGGGTCGATTAGCGTAGCTGGTTGCTAAAGTACAAAACTTTTCCCCCTTAAGCAATCTAAGCATTTCTTCAGGTAAATCCATTTAGTCTCACCACTTTATATTTTTTTGTTTGCTTTCAAAGCCAATTTCATCTCCTTTAACATTTCTTCTTTTCTCTTTATTCCTCTCCTAACCTATTTTCTCAATTCTTTTATTATATTTAAGGTATTAAAAACAAATGTAAGTAGGAGATTAATAACATCCCAGAGATTGTAATGGAGAAGTTAAGAAAACAAAAGATAATTATTTCGCAGGAAAAGCTATTGATGGGACCAGATTATCATGAAAATGATTTAGTTTACTATATTGGAGAGGGGAAACCTTATGAACCAAGTAATTTCAGTAAATTTTTCCAGAGGGATCTTGAGAGGAGTAAGATTGGAAAAAAGTTGAGGTTCCACGACTTAAGGTACACCTTAGCTACTCTTGCTTTACAGAAGGGTATTTCTCCCAAGACCATTCAGAAAACCTTAGGGCATACCAGTATAACAACAGCCTTAGATCTCTATACTCCCGTGACAGAGGAAATGGAAGAACATAGTGCCGATGTGATAGGGAAAATTTTAGAAGAAGGAATGAATTTTTAGCCCAGCCTATGGGAAGAGATTTAAAAGAAATATTAGGACTCAAAAGAATCTTAAAAAGGTTTGGCCCCCTAAAAATGGAAATAATGGGGCCTTTATAATTCAAAAGAATAAAAAATGGAAATTATAGGAATCGAAATCAGCAGGTTGGGGGTTCGATTCCCTCAGTCGGCTCCAGAAATTAACCCCTTGAGAACTGGGTTCTCGGGGTTTTTTGCTTTTCTCAGAAAAAAACAAACCTTTTTAGGCTAATATGTGCCGATGATTTTTTAAAGTTTCTTTTTGTGTCTTTTTAAACTTTTTTTCGTTATAAACAGCATTTATATCTTCGGACTCTACCAATGAGAATAGTCCTTTTAGTTCTTTTCTAATTAACATCTGTTCCTCAATGCCTTCAATAAAGAAAAGAAAGAACTTTTTGTACTCTGAAAAAGTAAAGGATTTATTCTTTTTAGGGAGAATTATACAAGAAGAGATTCGAGTAGTAAGGGCTTAATCTTATTTGGTTTAGAATAGGGAGGTGATAGAAAAGAAACCTTAACAATATAGATCCATTTCTACTGTTAAAAAGTAAGTAAAAAGTAAGAAAGTCCCCCAAAAAACCAGAGGAGGATAAAACTTATGAGAAAGAATGTATTTATGTTTTTTACGGTATTTGTTCTTATGGCTTTCCTGGCGGCAGCCCCTGCCCAAGCAGTCCGTACAGACCTTGTCTGGGGAGCAGTACAGGATCCAGATTCACTAGACCCTCGCCTTACAACTTCAGCCTATGCAGGAGAAGTATTAGAACTAATCTTTAATTCCCTTATCTATCCTGATGAAAACCTGGAAATTGTACTGGATCTAGCCACCAGTATGGAGACACCTGATGATAACACCTATATTTTCACCCTTCGTGAGGATGTAACCTTTCATGATGGCACTCTCTTAAATGCCCATGATGTAGTTTTCACCTATGAGACCATTCTCGATGATGCATTTGGTTCTCCTCATAGGACCAGGACCCATATCGACCATGTAGAGGCATTAGATGACTTTACCGTCAAGTTTAAGACTGATGAGCCCAGTGCTGCTACCTGGACAAGCCTCACCCATTTTATTGTACCAAGTCATCTAGCACCAGAAGATCCTTATGAAGAGGGAGCAGGTACATTTGCCTTCAATCCAGTAGGGACTGGTCCATTCACCTTAGAAGAGTGGAATCCCAATGACTTTATTCGCTTAGAGCGTTATGATGACTATTTTGGTGGGCCTGCCATTCTCGAGACTATCATCCGCCGTGATATTCCTGAGCCCGAGACCCGGTATGCAGAGCTCTTAGCTGGTAATGTAGATATAACGAGCCCACCGGAGCGGGAAATAGAGACCATAAAAGCCGATCCAGACTTTACCATTGTTTTGGCTCCAACCCTCAACTACTTCCCCCTGGCCATTAACCATGCCCATCCAGAACACGATATTCTGAATGATGTACGGGTGCGCCAGGCCCTCAACTATGCCCTGGATAAGGAAGCCATTGTAGGCCATGTATGGCCAACAGCTACTGTTATGCATAACCCCATTATTCGCGGTACCTGGGCCTATGACCCTGAAGCAACCTATAAGTATGAATATAATCCAGAGAAAGCAAAGGAACTCTTAGAGGAAGCTGGCTATGGTGATGGCCTGACTATCTCTGTGACCATGTCTAACTCACCACAGAACATTGAGTTTGGAGAGATTGCCAGGAGTTACTATGCAGATGTAGGTATTGAACTCATTGCTGATACCATGGAGTTTAGCTCAGCTCTTGCCAAAATCCTGGATGGGGATTTTGAGCTCTACCATATGGGTTCTGTAGGTATGTATGATCCCCATGATTTTATGAGCCGCTTTATCAATGGTACAGGTGTTACCGGTTATAATAATCCTGAGTTCAACAGGCTGGTAGAAGAAGCTGTAAGGATTATCGGTGATCAGGATGCCAGGAAGGCCCTCTACTCTGAGGCCCAGCGGATTATGACAGAGGATGCTTATAATGTACCTCTTAGAAACAGCCAGGTTTGGTTAGCCTGGGATAAGGACTTCTCCTTCACCTATAATTATGTTGAGCGGAGCCGTAACTTCAAGTATGCCTACTGGAATAAGTAAGACAGCCTGCTTCTAATCCTCAATTGTTTATTAATTAGATCAAGAATAGGAGCAGGCGGGAGGTACCTGCCTGCTCCTTTATCTTGCCTTACTTTTTCAATGCTTCTTTCTATATTCGGGCCCTATTAGGATGGGGCTCGACCAAAGGAGTGGTTTACTGCATGCATGTCTATATTTTAAAACGGATGCTGCAGGTTATCCCGGTCATAATCTTGGTGACAATCATTACCTTCTCTCTCGTCCACCTGGCTCCAGGAGATCCAGCTATTATGAGAGCTGGAGAGGATGCAACTCCTGAGCAGGTCGAGATGATACGTGAGGCTATGGGACTTAATGAGCCTGTAATGCTACAGTATCTTAATTGGATGGGAGGTATGGTTCGGGGAGATTTAGGGACCTCTCTTCAGGATGGCCGGCCAGTTTTTAGCACCCTCATTCGACGACTTCCTGCTACTATGCAGCTGGTCCTGGCCTCTTTTATTGTTTCCATCGGTATTGGGGTCCCAATAGGGATACTCTCTGCAGTGAGACAGAATACATTTGCCGATTCATTTG
>PWGT01000068.1 GCA_003554535.1 Syntrophomonadaceae bacterium
GTGGAAAACTACTCTGGGCCCTGCCGCTAACATTAATTGCCTCGTTAATCCTGGGTATGGGGGTTCCTACCACAGCCAAGTATATCATTCTGGCCACCCTGGTCGCACCAGCCTTGGTTAACCTGGGCGCTCCGGTGCTGGCGGCCCACCTGTTTATCCTGTACTTTGGCACCGATGCGGACATTACACCTCCTGTTGGGTTGGCGGCCTACGCCGCTGCGGGGCTGGCCGGGGCTCACCCGCTAACAACCGGCTGGGAAGCGTTGAAAATGGGTATCCCGGCGTATATCGCTCCGCTGGTTTTTATCACGGGACCGGCTCTGCTCTTAATTGGCACCCCAAGTGAAATAGCCCTGGCACTCCCAACTGCGGCTTTTGCCTGTGTTGGTCTGGGTGCGGCGATGCAGGGCTATTTTGTCCGCGTTATGCCCTGGTGGCACCGTCCCATTTTGTTTGCCGGGTCGGTTATGCTCATGGAAACCAGGTTGATGTGGGATTTGATTGGTCTGGCTCTGGTAGGAGGGATCTTTATGATCGAAATAATTGCCAAAAAATCCGAGGAGAGCATGGCGGCATAAATTTGACGAAAAGCCTGATGAATTAATCCCAACAGCAATTAATAACTGGTTTAATTGAGGTTTTTCACAAATCTTGATAACTATGAAATGCATGGATAAGGCTGTACTACTTTAAAGTTGGTGCAGCCTTTATTCTTTAGTGTGAAAATGGAGTTTTAAGTTTCCCGGTATCGACTCCGGTTATCTTCGCGGCAAAGCGCTACTTACAGCAATACTGTCCGTTTGCGCTATTGCAATTATGGCTACAACCTGCTATGGTATTATAACCAGGAGCAAAACACCAGTAACAGGAGAAGAGGTGTCAGGGCATGCTTTTTGAGCCTTTGAACATAAATGATGATGTACAAGTAAAAAACAGGCTTGTCTTTCCACCAATCACCACCGGTTTTGCTGCAGAAACAGGAATTGTTTCGGAAAAAATGTGTACCTTTTATGAAGAAAAAGCAAAAAGCGGGCTTGGAATGGTTATTGTGGAAGCTGCAGCTACTTCACCCGGTGGTAAGCTGACCCTCCGTTCTCCGGGCATTTGGGATGAGAGCTTTGTGGCTGGGTTGTCCAGGGTTTCAATGCTAATCAAAAACCAGGGTGCAGTTCCAGTTCTACAGCTGGCCCATGCCGGGTTTCGTTCAGCGGATGGAGAAATCAGGCCTGTCGGGCCATCCCCTATTTCCTTAAAGAAAAATGCTGCCCGTCCATATGAATTAAGCAAAGAAGAAATCAAAGAAATCATTGCAGGTTTCGTCCGGGGCGCGGAAAGGGCATACAAGGCTGGTTTTGCAGGGATAGAGCTTCACTGTGCCCATTTTTACCTCCTGAGCAGTTTTTTATCTTCTGTAACCAATAGGAGAAATGATGAATATGGTGGCAATGTAGAGGGTAAAAGCCGGATTATCAGGGAAATCATTCAAGAGGTAAAAGGAAAGGTTGATCAAAATTTTATCCTGGGCTGCCGGATTAATGGTTCCGAACTGGCAGAAGAGGGAATCAACCTCCATGAGGCGGTTGACATTTCCAGGGAACTGGAACGCTCCGGGGCCGACATGGTTCATGTTTCAGCTTATGATATATATGTTGAAGCTTTGAAACGGTTTGTCAGGGTTCCGGCCCTGGCTGTTCCCCGGAAAGATGATCAACCCGGGACTTTTGTCCCTTATGCAGAAAAAGTGCGGCAGAACGTGAATATACCAGTTATTTCGGTAGGAAAAATCAACAGGGGCGACCTGGCTGAAGAGATTGTTTCCCAGGGAAAAAGTGACCTGGTAGCCATAGGCCGCCCGCTTATTGCAGACCCTCAGTTTATTAACAAGATGATCAATCACGAACCAGTCCAGGAGTGTAAATACTGTCTTTTCTGCCTGAAAGCGATACGAAAGGGAGAAATCAAGTGCAAGGTAAACCCCGCAGTTGTATAAAATAGTCCCATTTTTAGCGCCTTATGGAAGTTCCCCGTCGCTGGCAACTTTGACCCAGATGCACTGCTGAGCATGTCCAGCCAGCTCATCCTTGATCATTTTATGTATCCCTGAGATTTCCTCTTTGGTTTGGTTAAATATTTTATTGCATCCATCATCCAAATCCAAATCTATGCCTTCCTGGGCCAGTTGAAAGACTTCGTCCAACTTGGCCAAAATTTGGGCATACTTTTCCTTCGTCTTCATAGCATCCCGCATCATTTCTGTTTCTTCTTCGTCCAGGAGTTCAAATTTTTCTTTGGGTGCACCACATTTGGGACATATTTCGGGGGGCTCGTCTCCCTCATGAAGATATCCACAAACTTCACATCGCCACATTTTCATTTTTCATCCACCTTTCCGTTAGTATTTCACTACTACATTTCAGTTTCTGCTGAGAATTCCAGCAAGGTAAATTCCTTTAACCGAAACAATTATACTTGTATTTTATCTATTTTCTAATTATTACGCAATACTTAAATATAAACAGGCTTTCGTCTCATATAAATTAAACGACGAAAATTTTCTGGAAATAGGGAAGACAAAAAGACACAAATATGTTATAATGTTAAAAAAGGTATTATATAATATGCTTTCTCCCTGTGGACATCTCAAATCTTGAGAAAGCGGGTGAGGAAATGAGATACTTGATTACAAGAAAGGTAAAAAAACTATCCAAAGATTTTAAAAGCAATAAACTCGAAATTACTATCCCGGAGAACCAAATGATTGAAGTCGCCTATAAGGCGCCAACAGGTGAAGACAGGAAAGAGCAGATTATCGGAGCGTATATTTATCTGAAAATGGGGGAGGATGTTTATCCTTCCATTGTAGAATTTTCTATGGATGAAGTGGAACTGATTGGGGATACCATCAGCAAAGCAGAGTTGGTTCAGGAAGCAGTGTTAAAGGGTAGGCTGTTTTTTATTAATAAAGAGGTTTGTACTTGCTGGGAATTTGTACGAATGTTAAATTATCTTCCGTTTGATGACTTTAAAACAGTAAACGATAATGATAGCATTCTGCGAGTTGTTCAAAAAAACAAGGCTTCTTATCCAGGAAAACAGGAATATGTAGTTGTGTTTTAAAAGTGTTTGGCGGTTAGAAAATTAAGCCGGGGCAAAGCCCCGGTTTTTTCTTGTTATTTTAACATTCCTACCGTTGCTGGAATATACTACAGGTGAACAGGAAAATGGGGGTGAATTTTTTGAGGAGACATAGGCGGCTGGCAGCACTAAAAAAGGCATTGGGGGTTGGAATGGCTGTTGCAGGAATTACCTTGATCGTTAAAACGCTACCTGTTTTTCTGTGGCCGCTTCTGCTCGGCCTTTTATTGGTCTGGTTGGGTTGGACTCTATATGCAGTGAATAATCCTTAAAGCCCGGACTGCTACAAATTAGAGAATACTTGGGGAAAAAGGGGGTAGGAAAAATGAAGTTTGTAGTAATTAAAATGCCCAGATTTTTAAGCTCAATTATTTTAAGCATTTTGGGGAAGAAATAAATGTGCGCAAAATAAAATAAAAGCGCAAGAAATTTGCGCTTCTTTTTTAATACTATCTGTTAGATTATAAAGGAGAAACTGGGCAGTATTGCATTTAAATGGCACGCTTAACTTTGTTGTCCTTCAAACAGCGGGAGCATACCCTAATTCGCTGGGGCACTCCATTAATTACTGCTTTTACCTTTTGTATGTTTGGTTTCCAATTTCGCTTGGTTCTAATATGAGAGTGGCTGAGCATGAATCCGCTTTTCTTTTCTTTTCCACAAATATCGCATTTTTTGGCCATCAAGTATCACCTCCATTTGTAGCGCGAAACAAATTAAATTTTAACATACAGCTTGAATAAAAACAAGGAAAAAAGACTACTGCAGGCAGGAATTTTTATAATTTAAGTGAATTAATTATATAACTACTTGACAGGTGAGTGAATCGCTTATGCCACTGATACATAAAGAAATGACCATATTCGAGATCCTGCAGAACTATCCAGGATCGAGCGAAGTATTGGAACAATTTGGAATGCCTTGCTGTGAATGTTTGGCCCAGATGGAAGAGAGTTTAGAAAAAGGGGCAAAAAGGCACCGGGTCGATTTAGATCTACTGATTGAAGAGTTAATTCTTTTTATCCAAAACAATCAAGCGTAAATAAATCTTAATAAAATGGGTTTTGAAAAAAATTCCTTGCAAGAATCCGTCTTTCAAGGAATTTTTTTTGTGAAATTGTAAAGAATAATATACTTTTAGGAAATAATTCTAAGTATATTTAGCAGACTACATGAGATACTATGACTAAGTTAGAAGCAAGGAGGTGAAATCTATGGTAACGAACCAAAGAAGGTCCGGGCGGAACAGGGTGCTGGTTCCGGGCTCAGAGCAGGCCCTGGAAAACTACAAATATGAAATCGCCAATGAACTGGGTATTAACTATACTGGTGATTTGGGAGAATTAACATCTCGCCAGAACGGTTATGTTGGTGGCTACATGGTACGGAAAATGATTCAACAAGTGGAAAACCAGATGGCCCAGGGGCAGGTCCAGACAGCACAACTGGCCCAGCAACCTCAACCCCAGCAGCAAGCTAGTCAGCAAAACCAATATTAGGGACCAAATACACAGTAAGACGATACACACAGTAAGACAATAGTCGCCAGTGTTTGAAAAGCTTTTGTTGATAAGGCGGGCTTCGGCCCGCTTTAATTATTATTCCCCAGGTGCAAAAAAAAACCCTCTATGGTCAATTATTGCCCATAGAGGGTGGGAGAGGAGAAACCGGAGGAAGAGCTTATGGGGAATATTGTTGATGCATTCTTATTATGTTCCACAAACTCAATTTTATGCACGGGCTAAAGGATGGTAATAAATGGCATACTTGTAGGTAAATAACGCTAATTTGCGTTTTGCAGGGTGAAATGTTACAATGTTACCGAAAAAATAATATTTTGAAGGTGGTGAAAGATGAGGGTAATTGCCGGAACGGCAAAAGGAATTCCTTTAAAATCGCTTCCAGGCTTAAAAACACGGCCAACCAGTGGCAAAGTAAAAGAAGCTTTTTTTAATATAATTGGAAACCAGGTTTTTGACTCTTTTTTCTTGGATTTGTTTTCCGGAACGGGTGGAATGGGCATAGAGGCCCTTAGCCGGGGCGGCTTTTTTTCTGTTTTTGTGGACAAAGAACGCAGATGTAAACAGGTTATTAAAGATAACTTACGGCGCAGTGCTCTGCTGGAGCGTGCTGAAATTATTGTCTGTGATGCTCATGGTGCATTAAAAAAACTGTCCCCAAGAGGCTTTCAGTTTGATATTATTTACATAGATCCTCCTTACTTATATTCAGATTTTTCCAGGTTGTTGCTGGAATTGGACAAGTTAAGCCTGGTTGCAACAGGTGGCATTTTGGGAGTTGAACGCGACAGTCGTGACCTGGCAAAGTGGATTGATAACTCCCCTTTCCAACTCTGGCAAAGAAAAAAATACGGGAATACTCAACTGTTTTTATTCGCTAATGTGTAATTTGCGCAGTCCAAACGAAGCAGTACCTTTATAAGCAACCTAATATGCGATTGTTTGTCAGTATATCTTTGAAAGGAGGCTTTCCTGTAGTGGTAAAAGCGGTTTATCCAGGAAGTTTCGACCCGGTAACAAATGGACACGTAGATATTATTGACCGTGCCAGCAAAGTATTCGACCATTTGATTGTTGCTGTGCTGGAAAATCCCCGGAAAACGCCTTTGTTTTCCATCGAAGAGCGCGTTGAGATGCTGAACAATATTATAGAACATTACCCGAATGTAGAAGTAGATTACTATAAAGGTTTGTTGATTGAGTATTCCAGGAAACAGGGGGCAAAGATTATCATCAAGGGGCTCAGAGCTATTTCTGATTTTGAGTTTGAGTTCCAGATGGCACTGATAAATCGTAAATTGGACTGTGATGTTGAAACGCTGTTTATGATGACAAACAATAAATATTCATATATCAGCTCAAGCATTGTTAAAGAAGTTGCAAGTTATGGAGGAGAGGTCAAAGACCTGGTTCCAACTGAAGTGTATGAATCAATTATGAAAAAATTGGCTGCTTTACAAGGTTAACCCTGACGCAAGGCTTTGTTTACTTTATTTTTGATTAGTTCGATCCCTGCCGCTGTAATGAGCAAAACGAACAGGATCACTATAATTCTCCAGCTTACAAAAGCAGTTCTTTCGTAAAGATACAAGATATTCCCCCGGGGGACTGTTTGCAAAAA
>PWGT01000006.1 GCA_003554535.1 Syntrophomonadaceae bacterium
CTTTTACACCTGGGAATCAAAGATATTCGCCTGGGACCTACTCTGCCGGCCTTTATATCTCCTAACGTGCTTTCTGTGCTGGTAGATAAGTTTAACATCACACCTATCAGCACCCCGGAGGAAGACCTGGCAGCTATTTTAGAGTAAAAAATCCATCACCCAAAGTAACAACCCCGACTGGTCTTTCCTCCTGGAAATGGGGTTAGATGTTCTTTCTGTAGATGTCCTGGCCTGGGGGCATATTTTTACCCGCTACCAGGAAGACATTGTGAATTTCCTAAATAAAGGCGGTATTATTTCCTGGGGCATTACTCCCACCCTTACCGAAGAGTTTGAAAAAGAAAATATTAATACCATGATTTCTAAACTGGAGGAGATATGGAACCATATGGAAACTTATGGTGTGGCTCGTCAAGAGATTCTTTCTCAAGCCTGGATTGCTCCAGCCAGGTGCTGCCTGGTTAACCAGGATGGAGTCACTACGGTGGAAAAATCATTTGAACTTTTACAAAAAGTATCTGAACATTTTAAGGCCCAGCTATAAAAGAAGTTGAAGAGGAAGCTCACCAGTACGCAGACTCAGCCCTGAAATTGTTGGAAGGTTTAGACTAAAAATTTTAGAATCTCCAGTAGAGAAGTAAGAGAACTTAGTTGAATAAAAGAGAGGAGAGCCTGGTTCTACACAGGGTTCTCCTCTCTTTTATTAATACTATTATGCTTAATTTTCTGTGTCAATAATGGCATCTACCGGACATATGCTGATACAGAGGCCACAGTCAACACAACTGTCAGAATCTATAATAAAGATGTCTTCTCCTTCACTAATAGCATTTTCCGGGCAGTCAGCTTCACAAGTAGCGCACTTGATGCATTCTTCTATTATTTTGAGTGTCATGTTTTATACCTCCGCTCGCATAATATGTTTTGAAAGCTTTTAGCTGAGAATTTCCAGCTAAAATATGCTCTTTGTGTAAATATATTTTTTATTCCTTTTTATCAAGATAACTTAAAACATCGGGAACTATTTTTACCAATTGAGGGGCACCGTTCCACCACACGCACATTCTTAGCACTTCAATTATTTCTTCTTTGGTAGCACCAAACTGAAGAGCTTTTTTAGTATCTACCATAACTTTAGCCTTGTGATCAGCCATTATGCCAGTTGCTATAGCCATAAGATACTTGTATTTTAAAGGTATTACATCATCGCTATAGATAATTTGATAGTAATCTCCTATTACATTTTTAAAATCATCGCCAAGTTTTTCTGCAATTTTAAAGGCTGGTGGGGTGAAGCCCAACTTTTCTTGTGCTTCTTGTTCAGCTGGATGTTGTTTTTTTTCACTCAATTTGAACACCTCCTTTCCTATAATTTATTTGATAAAGTGGTATGGAGAAGAATTAAAGACTTTCCAGATGAAATTTTACTTATTAATTTCGCTTATATTAGAAGTAGTTGCCTGTTCTTGTTTTTTTAGCATTATTAATTCTACCAGGAATCCAATAATTATTACTGACAGTACTGTTAAAACAAAGCGCAATGCTGTAAAAGATGCTCCTAAAAACTTGAGTTCAATCATTAGCTGGGGAAGCTTGGCGGCAGCCCAGGTCCCGAGAAAAATGGTAATATTCATAAGCCGGGCGCCCTTTTTAAGCATGGCGGCAGCTATAGGAAAGGCTATATATACGGGCCCGGTGGGAATAGTTCCGAAAACAAAGGCCAGTAAGATCCCTTTAAAGCCTGCTTCTTTACCCATGTATTTTTGGATAAAAGACTTGGGTACCCATACATCAAAAAGACCCATGAGAATAAAAACCGGGGGAATTATTAAAGCCATTTCTTGCAAATAGTCTAGTGAGACGGAATAAACATTATTGGCTTGGGAAGGAAACCAGAAATTGATAAAGATAAATACTGCGGCCATAATTCCCAAGATAACAAGTTCTTTAGGCGATACCTTAGCATCCTTTTTCATATAAGAATCACCCCCATAACTAAGCCGATTAGCAGAGCAAAGGTAAAGCTCAGCAAGTTTCTAAGTAGAGTAAACTTTACCCCTAATTCCCTGATTTCCAGCGGTGCGGTAACCGTTCCTACCATGGTCAGGGTGGTAATAAAAGTGGCTATGGTCATTACGGCAGCTCCTGAGCGTAAAAGGGATCCTGCCAGGGGAATAGAAACTATAGATGGGATAAAGGTAATGGCTCCAACTGTTGCGGCCAGAATAGTCCCTATAAAACCTGCATCTTTGCCTAGATAAAAGCCAATAGTGTCCGGGGGGACAAAGCCTAGCAATAACCCCACCAGGCCAACAATTATCAGCAGGCTTGGAAGCATTTTAACAAGTATTTTGCCTCCGATAAAAAATGCTTTTTTTGTCTTGTCTCTATCTTTGTATATAGAAATAGCAAGTCCTATAATTAAAAAAGAATAGATGAGAATCAGTTCCATTTAAAAATCACTTCCTTTATCCAGACCATGCCTCAATAACAGGTCAATTTCTTCGGCAGCACTATCCAGCACTTTGGAATGTCCTTTATCTTCCAGTTCTAAAAGATACCTGCTCATCAGTGACTCGATGGATCCTAATATAGCGGAGGAGATTACCCGGAGGTCACAGGAACGGAGATCCCCGTTATTTATTCCTTCTACCAGGATTTCCTCTATAAAACGAGGAAGGCCTTCAAACCGGGTAATACCTTTAAAGTTGCAGACCTTAGGCATACCTCTTTCCCGCAGGAGGACTATGAAAATGCTTGGGTTTTTCTTTACTTCTTCAAAGTGCATAGCTAAAATAAGCTTTAATTTTTCCAGGGAATGAAGCTCCTTTTTTTGTAACTCCAGGAAAAATTCTTTTCTTTTTTCGTATTCCTTTTGAAAAATATAGTCCAGAATGTCATCTTTGTTTAAGAAGTAGTTATATATTGTGCCCACGGCAACCCCTGCTGAAGAAGCTATTTTTTCAATAGTAGCATTGTGGAAGCCTTCCCTGGCGATAACCTCAACTGCAGCTTGACATACAATTTCTTTTTTGTCTTTGACGTTTTTTTGCAAGATAATTCCTCCTTGTATAAGTGAATGAATAGTCATTCATATTATATGCTTTTAAAATATTTTTGTCAATAAAAATTGGACAAAGAGATGTCCCGATATTCTTTTTTATTGGTGAAAAGGATTATAATACTTCTAAAAACGGATCCGGTAAAGGAGGGCTTTTACGTGAACAAAAAAAGCAATAACAGTTTAGAAAAGAATGGGGACTATAAAGATGTATAAGTAAGAATAGTCAAAAATTGGGCGGATTATATAAAGACAGAAAGCAATAAGGGAATATAGGGCATTTCTCAAGGGTATATTCTATTATTTTTTTTAAAAAAGGGTTGTTTTTTATAAGAATTTATGGCAAAGTAGAAAAGGTTTGATAAACAAACAGGGGATTAGCCCAGTAAAAAAAACCATTGAGTATAACAATTAATTATAAAGGAGGGTAGATCTGGTTACGGTCTACTTGCAAATAACTGACCGATAGAAGGAATGGTTGTTCTTAGGTATCGATGACTACTTCTAGATTTGTGTAGATATTAGTAACCAGGTGGAGATATGAGAATAGAAAAAGAGCATTTAACTCCAAAAGACTTGGGAAATGTCAATCACGCAATTATCCGTAAAACCAGTAGTGTTTTAAAGTTTCGACCAGAAAATGCCGTGTTGGTAGTAAAGTCCAGAGGGGCTCTTTATAAAACAAATGCACTTTATCATAAGAATACCGGCGAAATGCATATTTCCCTTGAGTTTAAAAGAACCACTCCTGAGAATGTTGCGGAGGAAGTTAAAGGTGCCCCCGTTGAAAAAACTCAAAAATTGTGCGAATTTGCTAATCTTCAAAGCTTATGCTTCCAAAGATCATGCAAACACAATAATAAAGACATCTGCCTGATAAACAAAGGAGAGATGGGCAACTTAAAACTCGAACGGGAGGCATTCAATACATCCCTGGATGTGGGGTTACTTCCCTGGGGAAACCTTATACAAAAAACCTGCTACGAGTAGTACGTGTGTACCACAAGGGAGATTTTTATACAAAATATAGACATCTTCACTGTTTTAGAAGTTTTACTTAAAAATAAAAACAAAAGGAGTGATTTCAGTGGACGAAAGAGTAAAAATTGCTTTGAACAACCTGGTTGAAAGTTCAAAAGGTGAAAGACTTGAAGTTTTTAATGATGGCTCAATAGGATTTTATGTAGATAAGGGCCGGTTTGGCAGGTTTTACAGGTTAGCCAAATACGATTCATCAAACGAAGAAGTAGAAGTTTCTGTCTATAACGATTCTAATGAAAGGGTGGCTTGTAATAAATGGAGTAGGGACGGGTTTTTGTCGGCGTTTTTACCAGGCGCCACTGATCCCCAAATTGCATTTTAGGAAAGATATAGAGTTAGGATGATTTCAATGTGGGCATCACGACTAGAAGAGCCAATCTGAGATTTAGAAACCCGAATAAAGAAGAAAAGGGGCCGGTCTGCTTTCATATTAAAATGGATCAAATTGGCCCCTTATTTCTGGTATAATAGATTAACATGTTAATGAAAGGATGAACTACATTGTTAGATTATCTTAATATGGATTTTGGAATAGTTGGCCGAACAATTGCAACCAGATTACAACCTAATACATCTAGTGAGTTTTCTTTTTGGATATCTGACAAAAAAGAAGCATTAGATAGTGTAGAAATAGGCAATATTGTTGCTGCTTATTCAGACAGAGCAGATGATATTACTTTTGGTCAAGTTACTGATATGCAATCTTATAGTAATGTAGAGGACGCTATCACTGATTTTTCAGAACATAACTTCGGGACAGCAGAGTCTAATATTCCTGATGTTCCTGAAGTTACGGTTGCACGCTGCTCAATTATGAGAAATATTTCTGGTAAAACCAAACCACCGGCTCGCTCACAGGTTTACTTTCCTAGTAGTCTTGGAATCAAATTTGCTTATGGGATAGTTGATGAATGTGGTGACAAGTCATTTAGTAATACCGTCCCCATAGGTGTTTTCCAGAACGGTGACGGAACCCTGGTGCCTATTGGTATTGATGAGGACTTTCTTGTTGGGCCTGAAGGTGCACACTTGAATATTTCCGGGATTTCTGGTCTGGCATCCAAGACCTCTTTTATTATGTTTATTTTTAAATCATTATTAGAACGTACTGAGAAAAAAATCGGCATAGTGACTTTTAATGTTAAAGGCAAAGACTTGCTGCACCTTGATAAAGATAATCCTGAAATGGATGATTGGTCCAAAGAAGCCTATGATAAGGCCTCTATCTCTTCTTCAAGGTTTGACCGGGTCAGATATTTTGCACCCAGGGATCATAATAACCCTGGTGGCACTTATTCTCAGCGAAATACGGCAGAACCTTTTATTTGGGGATTGCACTCAAGCCATCCTAATATTCCTGCTTTATTTAATCCTGATGATTGGGATGATAAAACAGAAGGAGTGTGGCACGTTATACAAGAAAAGATTGAAGATCCTGTTAAAAACATGCGGAAATACGAGGATATGCTAGACTGGATTCATGATAAACTAAATTATGCTAATCGGAATAAATCTTCTACTATACAGGGGTACCACATTCATACCTGGCAAAAGCTATTTAAACATCTTAAACGTCTTCCCCGGGCTTACCAGGGATTAATCTCCAAGACCGGTCGTGGCAAGGATATCCCTTGGGAAGACTTAAAACCGGGTAACGTGTTTGTTGTTGATATGGAAATGCTGGATGAACGGGCGCAAAATTTTGTTTTTGGATGTTCGATGGATGCTATTAAATTTTTATTGGAGGATGAAAGTAGCGATTTAGATGCGGTTGTTGTTTTTGTTGATGAGCTAGGAAAGTTTGCCCCTGCCAGTAATAATAAGGCTCCTTTTAAAAAAAACCTGTTAGATATTACAGCCAGGGGACGTAGTATGGGGTTATCTCTTTTTGGTGCTCAACAGTTTGTTTCTACTGTTGAAAGAGAAATTGTGGATAATTGTGCCACACACATTTTTGGCAGAA
>PWGT01000166.1 GCA_003554535.1 Syntrophomonadaceae bacterium
TGTAAAACCTTTCAATCAAAACATTCATCCTTTCTTCCTGGAACTAATACCGGTCACAGAATAACCGCCCCTGCTTTGAACGAATCATTAATCGTTATCCTCTTTTTTTACCAGGTAAAGTTCATCGTATTTCTTGCCCGTGCAATCTTCACAAACTCTTTGAGTTTCTTCGTCAGCATCTTCCTTGCTGCCGCCGCCTTCAAGCCGGTCGATTTCATCCATCATAATTTTATGGGTGGCAGGGGTAATTTTAAATTTAAAACTGGTTATCAAACCAATTAAAACAAAAACAACCGGAATAAATGCAAACATAGCGCGGATAGCCTGTTCGGTATCAGGAGTTTGCACCTGACCTCCTTCGTACCCCACAAGAGTCAACAAACTTCCGACCATAAAAGCAACCAGGCCGTTTACTATTTTGCGCAACAAAGTCATCATACCGGAATAAGTACCGGCTCTTTTAGCGCCGGTGATGAGAATATCCACGTCGGTAACCTCGGGAAGGATAGCCCAGGGCATAACCGTAACACCGGCCATACCGAAACCTATTACAGCTGCTCCGGCAGCCATTAATGGAATCGGAGTATCTGGAGTATAGTTAAAAGCGAATATCATTCCTACTATCCATATTATGCCCCCCAACATATAAGCCTTGCTTTTTCCCCACACATTGCCAATTTTAATGTGGATAGGCATGGCTACTCCCTGGGCCAGGAAAAGTGCCGCTCCTAAAATGGGCAATAGATCCGGGTCGCCAAGATAATAAGTAAGATAATACATAAACAGTGCCATGATAGTATCCAAGCCTGCAAAGCCGGCCACGTACATAAGAACATGTAACCTGAACGACCTGTTCCAAAAAACGGAGAAAAAGTTTTTAAATATCTCGGCAATAGTTTGCCGTTCGGGTTCACCGTAATCTGTCCGTGCTTCCCAAGTCCCGAAAAAGACAGCAATATATGGCAGGGAGAAAAATAGAGCAAAAATAAGCCCCATCATCATGTACCCCGTAACTTCATTCGGGAAATAAGAAATGATAGGTTGAGCACCTACCAGGCAGATTCCAGATGAAAGACCCGATGCGAACTGTTTAAACCCGCTCAGTTTGCCTCTTATTCTATAATCCAGTGACATTTCTGCATTTAACGCCGTATAGGGGACCATTAGAATTGTGTAACTGGTATTGAAAAAGATGTAGAGCAATAGGTAATAGAAAAACAATCCCAGTTGAGTTTCAATATTCACCGGCACCCATAGCAGGAAAAAAAATACCCCGGAAGGCACCAACCCGATAAGAAAATATAAACGACGCCGGCCAAAACGAGAACGGGTCCGATCAGATATATAGCCCATGAGAGGATCAGAAATCCCGTCCCATATTTTACCTATAGCAAATACCAATCCTGCATAAAAAGGAACCATTCCCACTACATCGGTGAGAAATATTAACAAAAATGTGCCGATAATGACCAGGGAACCTCCGCCCAGAAAATCACCAACACCATATGATATATAGTTTTGCAGTTTTACTGGCCTTTCCATCATATTAGCCTCCTCCCGGCATCTTTTTCAGCTTCAGCAATGCAATGTTAACTAGCGCTGCACTCTTCCCGAACCTCCACCCTGGGCTAATTTTTGCACCTCTTCCACGGAAACCATGTTCAAGTCCCCAGGAACAGTATGTTTTAAGCACGAAGCTGCTGCCGCAAATTCTATTGTATCCCGGGGAGGCCATTCACTGAGCAACGCATATATTAAACCTGCGGCAAAAGCATCTCCACCTCCGACCCGGTCCACTACATGAATAAAGTATTGGCGGGATTGATAATAATTTTCTCCGTCATAAAGCAAGCCCGACCATCCATTATCCGATGCCGAAAAACTCTCCCGCAAAGTTATCGCCACCTGCTCAAACCCAAAACTTTCTTTAAGTTTACGAGCTACTTCCATGTAACCCTCTTCATCCAGTTCAGCTTTTTCTACATCAGAAGCACCGGCTTTAATCCCAAAAACTTTTTCGGCATCTTCTTCATTGGCAATGGCCACATCCACATATGGCATCAGAGCACTCATTACTTCTTCTGCTTTTTGCGGCGACCATAATTTTTTCCGGTAGTTCAAATCGCAGCTAATTTTAACCCCCATATTTTTGGCAATCTTACAAGCCTCCATGGTGGCTTCTGCAGCACTATCGCTAAGGGCAGGAGTGATTCCGGTAAAATGAAACCAGCGGGCATCATTTAATATTACCTGCCAGGGGAAATCCCCTTTCCCCGCTTCAGCTATCGCAGAATTGTTTCGATCATAGGTCACCGCTGAAGGTCTTTGCGAAGCACCTTTTTCTAAAAAATAAAGCCCCAGTCTAGTTCCACCCCGGCTAATAAATTGAGTATTAACCCCAAACCTGCGCAAGTGATTGAGCGCTCCTTGACCGGGAGGATTTTGCGGCAGGCAAGTCACGAATACACTATCCAGGCCGTAATTAGCCAGAGAAACTGCTACATTTGCTTCTCCTCCCCCATAAGTCAACTCCAGGTTTTCAGCCTGAACCAGCTTTTGGACCCCGGGGGGAGAAAGCCGCATCATGATTTCCCCAAAAGTAACCACTCTTTCCAATATTAAGCCCCCTTTATTCCATATAATGAAACTTACCCTTTTCTTATTTCTTTAATTTTCTCCCGAAAAGCCCTGGCATTCCGGGTCACCTCTTCATAATCTTCTTTTTCCGCACCTTTAGTTAAATCACTCCCCACTCCAACTGCAAGACAACCCAAACGTAACCATTCTTGGACATTGTCCAGGTTAACGCCCCCCGTTGGAATAAATTCTGCTTGCGGCAAAGGCCCTTTAAGTGTTTTAATCACCTGGGGGCCAAAAAGGTTGCCCGGGAAAAACTTGACTACATCTGTCCCCGCTTCTAAAGCATTTATAACTTCATTAACGGTCATACTACCTGCCATATTCAGCACCTGATAACGATTGCACATTTTTACTACCTCCGGGGTTAACCCCGGACTAACCACAAATTCAGCTCCCGCCAGTAGGGTGAGACGAGCTGTTTCCGGGTCCAAAACTGTACCGGCTCCCAGAACAACCTCATCTTCTGAGAATCTTTGCCGAAGCTCAGGTAAAACATCCATGGCACCGGGGACAGTCATGGTAATTTCAATAATGTCAATGCCACCTTCCTTAACTGCCTCAGCAGTTTGCACAGCTTTCTGAACAGTATCCCCTCTGATCACGGCTATAATCCCGGTATCCATAATTCGTTGCAAGCTCTTCATTTTTCCGATCATGCTCTAATTTGAGCCTCCTTTCTTTCTTGCAAACTACCCCTTATAATTTTTTCCATTGTAAGGCGGGGCATTTTAATACTTCAATACAAAGACCACACCCCAAGCACGTTTCTACATCTATG
Organism: Syntrophomonadaceae bacterium; assembly: GCA_003554535.1. The sequence goes on from PWGT01000166.1 coordinate 3,419, forward strand.
TTGTAGTAGCTATTTGAAGCTCGAATAGCGCCATGATAGCAAATTTCTGCACATTCACCACATTCCGAACATTCCTTTTCATCTATGGTCATTACCATCCGCCGCAAACGATCCACTTCCTGGGGCGGGATTAATCTCTCGCACACTGCCCCCCTAAACTCATTCAATGATGAATAGCCTTTTCGCTGCATAAATTCTTCCAAATACTGCAGATATTCTTTTATAACTTGAAATCCTTCCATGTAAATAGAAGTGCATAATTGCACATTGTTTGCACCAGCCAAAATGTATTTAACTACATCTTCGCCCGAACTCACCCCTCCACTTCCACTTATTGGTATTTCCAGTTCCGGATAACTTGCCGCAATCCAGCGCAAATTGTAATGTATAGACCATGGTCCGCCGTGTCCTGCAAAACCTCCGTGCATAATGGGCTTTTCCTCTTCCACATCTATCTCCAACCCTGTAAAACGGCTAAACATAACAATCCCCTCAGCTCCTTTTGCTTGCAGGGTCAATGCCGCTCCTAAAGGATTAGAGAGTTGAGGGGTAAATTTAGGAAATACAGGAATACCAACTTGTTGCTTAACTAAATCGAGAGTTTCTACTGCCTTTTCAGTCCAGGCATCCCCCGTCCCCAACACTGCTGTGCTGAAAGGGCAGGAGCGATTCAGTTCTATCGCGCTTGCACCGGCTTCTTCCAGGGCTCGGGAATATTCCAACCAACCTTCGGTACTAACACAATTAATACTGGCTATGACCGGTATTTCTAAATTTTCCCTTGCTCTGGAAACTTCCCGCGCATAGCGTTCTAATGCCCAGGGGCTTGCTTGTTCAAAACTGTAAAAGGTCGTAGAGTTCATGGGGCCCGATTCTCTTCTAATCAGAGAGAAACAGGGCGTCGGTGTGCTCCTGGTATATTCTTCTTCAAACAAAGTTTTCATAACTACCGCCGCGGCTCCATTTTCTTCAGCCCTACGCATTAAATCAAAATTACCGCTTATACCGGAAGAAGCAACCACCAAAGGGTTTTTAAGATTCAAACCCCCGTAATTAACTTTCAAATCAATCATCTATAAGCTACCCCCTTTTCCTAAGCCATGGGAACGGCAGGTTGTGTGGCAACGCTCATTCTATAAGCTTTCGCTGTAGTACTATTTATTCTGGAATTAAAGCTACCTTGACCGCTTCTTTTCTCTCCATCAATTCCATTCCTTCAGTTGCTCTTTCCAAAGGCAAGCGATGAGTAATCATTTGGGCAAATGTATCCATGTTGTCCCTCATCAATTGCAGCGCCATATATGTATGCCGAACATCACTAACCCAAACCCCTTGCAAATGCAAATTTTTATGGACCAGCTCTTCGAATATTTCCAATTCCAGGGCACCGGCTGGTTCTCCAAACCCTACCGACAAATATGCGCCCCCTCTGCGCACCAGGGAAATTCCCTCCTTAACCGCTGCTATGGACCCTGCAGCTTCTACGGCATAGTCAACTCCAAGGCCACCGGTAATTTCCATTATTTTTTCACGCCGTTCTGCTGCCGTTAGTTCATTTCTGTTAAGGGTAACGTTAGCGCCAAATACCCGACAAAGTTTTAATCTCTCATTAGTTCCGCCAATTACCACAATTTGAGTAGCTCCGCGTGCCTTTGCAAATGCAATGGAAAACAAGCCCAGGGGACCAGGCCCCTGAACCAGCACCGTATCACCAATGTCGGGAGAAACCAGATCAAAAGCATGGGCGGCTGTAGCACCGGAACAAGTAGCACCCACCACTATAGCCGGATCTATATTAGAAGGAAGGTGAAATACGCTAGTAGCTTCATCCAAAAGGATGTGGCTTGAATACCCACCTCTAAGGTGAGGAGGTTCCTCGCATCCCCTATTAATACCGTATACCAGCCTGTTAGTACATAGTGCAGGTTCTTGAGTGACTTTACAATAATAACAGCGATCACAGCTGATTCCCCTGTTCCAGAGAATAAGATCTCCTTCCTTGATTTTTTGCCCGGCAACAGACTCCTTATCATCTTTCATACCAACAACCCAGCCCACTCCTTCGTGGCCCAAAATCACAGGCAAAGGAGTGCGCGGATCTTTCCCTCTCCACATATGAGCATCAGAACCACACACCCCGGCAGCAGCTACTTTTACCAAAAGTTGACCTTTTTCCAGTTTAGGAAAAGGGTATTCCCGCTTTTCTAAAGGAGCATTAAACTCTGTTAAAACCATGGATTGCGTTGAACTCAAACTCAATCCCCCCTCCTCATAAATATCTCTGCTATTTTTCTTTCGTTTAAAACATAAATATATTTTTAATATAACTATTCAGGCCAAAGGAATTATAAATGATATATTCCGCAGTAATTGATAATTTTTCTCCCTCCCCCTTGAGGGGGGAGGGCCGGGGTGGGGGTGTATTGACTCTTTTTCCCTACAATTTCTGAATAGTTAATTCATTTTTTCACCTACCGAATCACGTTCTACCAGTTTTACCGGAAGTTTATGCACTTTAACTTCCTCATGGCTATTGGAATTGATCAATTCCAAAATCTTGCGGGCTGCCATTCGGCCCATATCATAAAAAGGCTGGGCGATGGTAGTTAAGGATGGATTCATTAACTGCGAAAACTCTAAGTTGTCGTAGCCCACCACGGAAACATCCTTAGGAATTTGCAACCCAAATTCATGAATAGCCTTTATAGCTCCAAAAGCCTTGGGATCACTGGTGGCAAAAACTGCTTCCGGGATGGGGTTTTGTTTTAATAAATGCCACATAGCGTAATAGCCTCCTTGCCAACCTTTGTGACCATGAGTTACTAATTCTAAATCTGGCTCAATGCCTTTAGCGGAAAAAGCGTTTTGAAAACCCTTATAACGCTGCCTGTATAAGTCTAACTCCAATGATCCATTAATGAAGCCTATTCGCCTAAAACCTTTATTTAATAGATACCTGCCTCCTTCAAAACCACCCTGGTAATTATCCGCTATTACCGCATCAATATCTTCATTTAAATGCCTCAACAGTAAAACAACAGGGAAACCTTCTTCTTTTAATTTTAAAAGATGCCTGCTATCTTCCCGCGCCGTAGAGCAGATTAAACCGTCTACCATGCGCATGCGCAAACCTTCAATCAGTTGTTCCTCTCGCTCGATGTTATCATCTGTATCACCCAAAACCAGGTTGTAACCAAAAGCATCAAGAGTATCAGTAATTCCTTTGATGGCATCAGGAAACACCAGGCTTTGATAATTGGGGATAATTAAGCCCAAAGTTTTAGAGCGCCCCACTTTTAATCCGCGAGCAATGGTATTGGGCTGATAATTTAATTCTGTTACCGCCTCTAAAACTTTCTGGCGGGTTTCTTCCTGTACCGGCGCACTGCTACTTAAAGCCCTCGAGACGGTACTAATGGAAACTCCTGCTTTTTCAGCAACATCTTTAATGGTAGTCACTATATTTCTCCTCCGTAGTTTTCAAAGTTTCCTTTCCTAACTTCAGTTTTAACATGACTGTGGCTGCTTTCATAAATAGCCTCTATTGACGCCAGCCCACCGGCCACATTCTCAAGGGAACAATAATATGGTTTATCATTGACTACCCATTGCCTGAAAGCCTCCAGGTTTCTTCCCATGGCGTGAACTCCCTGAACTTGAGGAATATAATTTGGCACCGAAGTTTTCACAAAATTTACTTTGGAAAAAATCTCGCGAAAACTACATATGGCAGTTCCTTTCGAACCGTAAATTTTCACCTGGGCAGGCTGTTCCGGCATTGCTATCATAGAACTGGTTATTTGAAGAAGAGAACCATTTTCAAGCTCCAAAGTACCCATGCATAAATCTTCTACTTCAGTCTGTATAAATTTTTGCTGGGCACTAAAACCTGCCGCTCGAACAGGCCTTTTCCCAAATGACCACAATAACAAGTCAAGGCCGTGGGAACCGTGAGTAATGAGAGTGCCGCCACCTGATTTTTCCCATTCGGCATGCCACTTGCTCTTCTGGAAATATTGGTCACTTCGCGACCAGGGTATATTGCAAATTCCATAATATAATTTTCCAAGGTCTCCATTACGAGCTGCTTTAGCCATCCGGTAACAAGCTTTATCGTAACGATATTGGTAATTAACACCAATTTTAACGTTGTAGCCCCGGGCCAAGTCCAAGGCTTCATTAGCTTCTTCAAAATTGCGTGCTGCCGGCTTTTCGCATAACACATGAATACCCTGCGAAATATATTCCCGCATTACCGGGTAATGAAGATGATGCGGCAGTGCTATGTAAACTGCATCCATTGGTAAATTACGGGCCATTAGAATATAGTCATCATAGGCTGAAGCTTCTCGAAAGTAACTTGCATAGCGGCGAGCTTTCTCTATCTTGCGATCATAGAAACCTACTAATTGAATATTTATATTCAATTTGGCAAAAACACTCATAAACTTGGTTATTTCTCCACATCCAATAATTCCTAAACGCAATTTACGCATCTTCTTCCCCCTAATCGGCTAGCCAATTAAGACTGTTCCGAAGAATTCTTTTAACTTCCGGATGCTGCCATACGTGAAAACAATGCCCCAGCGCAAAATAACAAACCCGGCCCTGCCCATAACTTCTAGTCCACAAGACAGGTTCATAATTGGTACCGGTCTGTACCGAATAAATTATTTCGTTGTTTTGATCATACTCATGCAAATATAATTCATCTTTAATTTCAAAGCCAGAAACTCCGGAAGATATAGGGTGATTATTATCATGAATATCAACCTTTATTTTCTCCACTTTGCCATGACCTATAAAACGCCCTCCCAGCAAGTCCTGATAAGCAACATTGTCTTTTAGAGAGGCCATGGAAGAATGTAAGGCTAAAACCCCACCGCCATTTTTTACATAATCAATTAATGCCTTCAAATTGTCATTTTTCATAGACTTAAGATGATAATACAAGAGCACTGCATCGTAATTATTCCTTTGTAAATTTTTTAGTTCATTTAAATTAGAAGTGGTAATAAAGTCAAAATTGTCATCAAGGCTCTTCAATAACAACTCTAAACTGTTGCGAGCTAACACTGAAGGATGAATTAATCCTTTTGATAAAACTAATATTTTCATTTAAACTCACCTGCCTGCAAGTATGCAAACGTTTTCAGAAGAAACTTCTATAGATAAAAAAGTAATTCCTGCTTCTTTCTTCATGATTTTGGATTTGTTTTACTAAAAAATTATGGTAATATTGAAACATTAAAAAAAGTAATATTTTTATAATTATTGTAGCAACAAGGTTGAGCTTCTTAAAACACCACGCTTCCTCTGGGAGTGGACCATCTTTGTTTTGCCGGGCTTTGTTGAGGAGGAATAAGAGTCTCTGGAGTAGGGAGGGGTAAAGATATGGCAGATAACAATGTGCAGGCTTTACCAGTGTTAAATCAATGGCTATGGGGTCTGGGCTCACTCGGTTATGCTCTAACGGAAAGGATACTTATCACCTATGTTATTTTTTTCTACCTTCCCCCCAAAGAATACCAGATAAATGATCTGGTTACTGATCAGGTTTTTCTGGGTTTTTTTACTATATTGGGAGTGGGCTTGTTGATGGGCAGGATCGTGGACGGTATTGTCGATCCCATGATAGCCACATTAAGTGATAGGACTAAATCCCGGCTTGGGCGGCGGAAACCTTTTATGCTTATTAGCGCACTACCCATCTGTATTACCGCTCTTTTAATTTTCTTTCCTATTTTTCCCGGCGAAACTTCCATGATAAACGGTATTTGGGCTGTTGGGCTGTGGCTGGTGTTTTATATCTTTTTTACTGCCTATATTACGCCTTATTTTGCCTTGATATCGGAGCTTGGCCATACCAACGATCTAAGGATAAATTTTGGGACCATCCATGCACTGTTTGCCATACTTGGCATGGTAATTGTCATGGTTGTTTTTCCGGCGGTTGTATCTGCTTTTCAGGATACCGGCATGCAAATACGTCCTTCCTACCAATGGACTGTGGGTATTTTTACAACCGTCGCCCTGGTGTCTTTGTACATAGCTTCTTTTTCTTTTAACGAGAAGAAACATTGTCTTCCGGCTACCACCCCAACTTCTAGTATGTGGGAATCTATGCGCAACGTTTTTTCAATTAAAGCCTTTCGGGTCTTCCTGTTTGGAGAACTATTTATGCAGTTTTCCATTTTCATGCTTAATCTGGGTTTGGTATATTACGTAGTGGTTATTTTTCAACAGGAAGAAGGATTTCTGACCGTTCTCGGTGGTGTTACAGTTGGGGTGGCGCTTATAAGCTTCCCCATAGTTAACAAACTTTCCAAACGGATTGGTAAAAAGAAACCCATACTGTTTGGCGTATTGTGCATGACGGCGGCCTGTCTTGTAGTTTTTGCCCTGAGTTGGAACATGACCGATTTTTCTTTCTATATAGGAGTAGCCATGTTTGCTTTAGGCGGCCTGACCCTTTCTACTAACACTATTTTATGTCTGCCCGTCTATGCGGATCTGGCCAAGGAAGAGTATTTGCGAACTGGGGTTAAAAGAGAAGCTATGTTTTATGCTGCAAGGAATTTACCCGTAAAAATAACTATTGCGTTAGCCGGTTTTGTGTTTAACTATCTTATTTCCGCATTTGGCAGAGATGTGGCTGACCCCCTCGGAGTTCAGCTTACCCTTCTGGTTATGGGAGTATGTGCTCTTTTGGGCTTTTTCTTTTTCGCGGCATACCCGGAAAATAAAATTCAGGCTCAATTAGCACAATATCAGGAAGATGTACCCGGCAATGATGTTTAAATATTCAATAATTTATTTATGAAGAGTAGGATAAGAGCAGAATTTATAGAATAAATAAATATAATCTCATTTTTATTTAAAATATTTCCTTAAAGAGGAGGCGCGGCGGTTATGATCAAAATTGTGTCAATGTCCCCGCTACCAGGAGAATTTATCCAGGGAATGCTAGAAAGCAAAGGTGTAGAAGGTGTAGAAGTGGTTAACACAAATTTCTGTCCTCCGGAAGAAATTAACAATGCCCTGCGGGAAGCTGAATACATAGTAGCGGATTTTTCTTTCCATAATAAGATAGATTCCAAAACCGTAGAATTATTGGAGAATACTCGATTTATCCAGCAACCAAGCGTTGGCTACCAGCATATAGATGTGGAGGCATGTACTAAAGTCGGGATCAAGGTGGCAAATTGCGCCGGAGCCAATACAGTAGATGTGGCTGAACATACGGTAATGAGTGGTCTTTGTCTTCTAAAAAATATTATGATGTCAAATCGGACCACCAGGCAAGGGGAATGGAGACAGATGGAAATCGGTCCGGTGGAGTTAGGCGGCAAGGTCTGGGGAATTATCGGAATGGGACGTATCGGGAAGGCGGTTGCCGAAAGGCTTAATCCCTTTAGCGTAGAGTTAGTATATTACAAACCTACCCGCCTCAGTGCCGACGAGGAAAATAAATTAAATGTAACTTATCGTCAGTTCTTCGACTTGCTGCGGGAAGCTGATATATTAAGCCTTCACTGCCCTCTTACGCCGGAAACCAAAAATTTAATGGATGCTGATAATATAGCCTCAATGAAATCCGGTGCGATGTTAATTAATGTGTCCCGGGGAGAAATCGTGGATGAGCAGGCACTTGCCGATGCTCTCCGGAAAGGCAAACTAGCCGGGGCAGCAGTAGATGTATTTTCTGATGAGCCTATCACCTCAGATAACCCGCTTTTAAAAGTAGACAGCGATAATCTTATCTTATCACCACATGTGGCCGGTGTGTCGGAGGAGTCCAAAACGAGGATCATGAACATGAGCATTGATAACCTGGCCAAATTTATCAAAGGGGAAACACCGGATAGCCTTATTAATTAAGTGAGTATTTAAAAATGTACCAAAATATAGAAGGAGAAGTACATGACTCCATATAGTCACAATTTTGCAAGTCAACAATTCCATAAACAATGTATAGTTGCTGACCTGCATGCCGATACCTGGCTCTGGGAAGCGCTGGTAGGTTATAATATCAGAAAACGTCACCGCAAGGTTCTTCCCCGCAACCCATTTTTTAACCATTTGGATATTCCCCGGGCTCGAGAAGGTGGTCTGAATATTACCGGGCAGGGAGTGGTTGTAAATACAATATACCGCCGCAATTATTTGCAAAGGGGAAAGAAAATGACATGGCGCATCTTAAAGGGAATCAAGCGCAATGAAGACGCCCTGGAACTGGTGGTAGATGCCAGCCAAGCCCGCGATGCAGTAAACCGGGATAAAATTGGCGTGTTTATCGGCCTGGAAGGTGCTCACATATTAGAAGGCAAGCTAGAAGAGGTGGATTATTTTTTTAACCTGGGAGTACGCTATTTTACCTTAGGCCATTTTAGCGAAAACGAAGCTGTTTATTGTTCAAATGATCCTGTCAATGCAGATAAAAAGCTTAAACCCTTTGGCAGAAAACTGATACAACAGATGGAAAACTTGGGAATGATCATCGATGTTGCTCATGTGGCTCCCGGTTGCTTAGGAGATATACTGGATATTGTTTCGGAACCGGTAATAGCCAGCCATATAGGGATGAAAGGTGTTTATAACCACTGGCGCAACCTTGATGACGGACAAGTCAAAGCTATTGCTGATACCGGCGGAGTTATGGGCATTATGTATCAACCACATTTTTTAACTAATAAGCCCTGGAGGTGTTCTCTGGATACAGTAATTGCTCATCTGGAGCACTGTCTGGAAGTCGCTGGCGAGGACCATGTAGCCCTGGGCAGTGATTTCGATGGACTGCTGGTTATAACCCCCAAAGGATTATCAGATGTTTCTTATCTACCCAACCTGACACAGAGATTGCTTGATCGGGGACATGCACGCAGGGTAGTACAAAAAATTCTCGGAGAAAATTTTTTGAGGGTATTTAACCAGGTTTGCGGTACATCTCAATAAGGATTAAAAATCACAAAGCAAGTTTATTTGTCTGTTTAAGAAAGTCGTCAATTGGTAGGTTATGACGACTAATATATTCAAACAAGGAGGTACCTGATTATGGACAAAAAGTGTATTAATGTGGAAGGAATGGCCAAGGCTGGACCTTATTCGCAAGCAGTGGAGGCAGGAGGATTTGTTTATATATCCGGCGTTGTACCTGCCGACGCTTCTCAGGGATTATTCATTACCGATGATATCAAACAGGCCACAGCTTTAGTTCTGGAGAACATTAAAAAAGTTCTGGCCCAAGCCGGAACAGAGCTGGAAAAAGCAGTTAAAGTAAATGTTTACCTAAGAGATATGGCTGACTTTACAGACATGAATGAGATATACGAAGAATATTTTCCCGAAGAAAAAGGGCAGCCGGCCCGCACCTGCCTTGCGGTTAAAGAGCTTCCATTTAACTTTCCTGTGGAAATTGAACTGGTTGCAATTAAGTAAACACATTGTGGTGCAGATTTGCCCTCTATATTTATTGTGGCAAAAAAGGAGATAGATTATGATTAATTTAAAAGATATTTACCAAGCCCGGGAAAACATTGGTGGAATAATTCACCATACTCCGATGTTTACATCTACTTCCCTTAACAAGCTTACGGGAATGAAGCATTACTTGAAGGCAGAGAACCTGCAAAAAACCGGTTCTTTCAAGTCCCGGGGGGCAGCCAACAAAGTAAATTCACTGGATTCCCAAGAGAGCAATGGAGTAATTACCGTTTCCTCTGGCAATCACGGGCAAGCTACCGCTTATGTAGCAGGAGCCTTGGGGATTCCTGCTGTGATCATGGTTCCGGAAGAAGTGCCCCGGCCCAAAATTGAAGCTGCCCGTTCCTACGGCGCAGAAGTAATTGTAGAAGGTAGTTTAAACGATCTAGACGAAATTATTGGTAGAGCAATTTTTATAGCATCAGAGAGGAATCTTGATATTGTCCATCCCTTTGACGACCCGTTAATAATTTCCGGTCAGGGAACTATGGGCCTTGAAATTTTAGAAGATCTGCCGGATATAGATGTAGTAATAGTCCCCGTTGGTGGAGGAGGGCTTATAGCCGGAGTTGCTGCAGCCATTAAATTGAGCCGGCCCGATGTTCTGGTGTACGGAGTTGGGCCACACGGTGCCTGCAGTGTAGAACGCTGTTTCGGAGAAAAAGAACCTGTCCAGTTAACCGATATGGCTGAAACTATTGCCGATGGAATCCGCACACCTGTATGTGGCCATTTTACTCTGCCTGTAATCAATGAATTTGTGGAGGATGTCATCACAGTTACTGATGAAGAAATAATTACTTCCCTGCGCTTGATCTGGGAAAGATGCAAGTTAGTGGTAGAGCCTGCCGGTGCAGTAGCTTTAGCAGCGCTATTGAACGGCAAATTAGATCTTCCTGTAGATTCCCAAGTGGTTAGCATTCTCAGCGGAGGCAACGTGGATATCTCCAGAGTGAGTAACTTTTTTATATAAATATATAAAAACTGAAAAGGAGAGCGGGGATAAAGTATGAAAGGTGGCTCTAAAGGATTTAAAAAAGGTATAAAAATCGCGGGTATTGTCTTGTTGGTACTAATTTTAGGAGGGAGTGGACTGGTCTATTATTTACTCAACTCTTCTTTGCCTGACGTTGAGGGCAGTTTAGTGGTTGAAGGACTGGAAGATTCCATTGCTATCAGCCGCGATGAACAGAGCCGCCCCCGAATCTATGCTTCTGAAAAAGAAGATTTATTTTTTGGCCAAGGATTTGCCCAAGCCCAGGACCGGCTTTGGCAAATGGAATTACACCGGAGAGCCGGGCAAGGACGTGTTAGTGAACTGGTAGGCGAAGGCGAGCTTGATTTTGATATCTTACTACGCAGAACTGGGCTTTCCACTCTGGCAGAAACACTCCGGGAAAAATCCCAACCGGCAACCATTGATTATATGTCTGCATATGCATCTGGAATTAATGCTTACTTGGAACAATTAGATGTTTTGCCTCCGGAGTTTATGATGTTGCAATTTGAACCCGAACCCTGGTCTACTGAAGATGTATTCCACGTAATTGCTGTAATTGTTTTCATGACCTCTGACAATTATGAGGAACAGCTTCTTCGTATTTCCCTGGAAGAGGAATTGGACAACGAACTTTTTGAGGATATGATCCCTCCCGCCTACCCCGCCATTGATGTCCCCCCGGCCTGGTCAGAAGATAGTTCTTTTGCGGGGAACAAGCCGGACTATACCTTGACAGAGATGAGTTCCCGGGATTTTACCAACTTGCTGAATAAGAAAACCCTGCATCAATCTAACTACTATCCACGTTTGAGCTTTAGTTGTAACTCGTGGGCTATTTCTCCTGAGCTTTCCGAAACAGAAGAAGCTCTATTTGCTTTTGATTCGCACAGTGCCATCGAAGTCCCCAATCAATTTTACGAAAACCACCTAATTTTAGAAGATAATATGGAGCTATACGGTTGGTCGGTTCCCGGTATGCCGGGATTACTTTACGGCTTTAATGATTATTTGGCTTGGGGAATGACCAATACAGGTGATACCCAGGACCTTTTTCTGGAAAAGCGACACCCCGAGGAACCCCATTTATTCAAGTATGACGATGAATGGTATGAAGCTGAAACAAGCATTACAGAAATTGAGGTGGCGGGCAAGGAAACCCCCAAAGAGCTGGAGATTATAGAAACCCGTCACGGGCCTCTTATTTCCGAAGATCCACCCATAAGCTTGCGCTGGTCTGCTCACGATACCGAAGAAGGGTTTGATGCCATGTTTGATATGAACTTTGCCCAGGATTGGGAAGAATTCCGGGATGCTCTAAACCGATTTACCATGCCCAGCACTCAGATTACCTATGCCGATGTAGAGGGTAATATTGCTTCGCGTACAGTTGGCCTGATTCCCATCAGGCGGCAGGGAACGGGAGCGCTGGCATCTCCCGGGTGGGACCCGGAATACGGATGGGAGGGGTATATTCCCATGGACGATCTTCCCGAACTTGTTAACCCGCCTGACGGATATCTAGCTACTGCCAACGCAGTTACTACCCTGGATGATTACCCGTACATTATTTCTGTAGATAATGCTACCGGTTATCGTATGAAACGGATAGTAGATATGCTGGAGAAGGGTGAATCTTTTGATTTAGAGAAATTTAAAGAAATGCAAACTGACTGGTACAATGCTCATGCTGAAAAGCACCTTCCTACTATATTAGCAGTTTTGGACGCACACAGAGAAGAACTTGACTCCACCGAGATAGCCGCCAAGGAAGTGCTGCGTGAATGGAAAGCTAACCCTTATAATATACCCGAAGCAGCCGGTCCGGTGATTTTTGAAAGCTGGTATCTGCAACTTATTGAAACTATATTCAAAGATGAAATGAGTGATGAGCTTTATAAGGAATTCCTGGACTATCCTTACCTGGCTTACGAAAATGTTGAACGTTTTTTAGAGCAAGGGGAGTCTTCCTGGTTTGACAATGAAGAAGAGTTAATCCTGAAAGCTTTCCGAACATCTGTAGCCCAAATGTCTGATAAGCTGGGGAATGAACCTACCACCTGGCGCTGGGACGAGATACAGTCTATAAGCTTTGATCATATTATCGGGCAGGAAGTAGAACTACTTCGCCCAATTTTTGGCCGCGGTCCGCATCCCTTCGGTGGCAGCCAGGTGACAGTGAACAGGGCTGGTTACCGCTTGCATCGACCTTATGAAGTCAGCAATATTTCCGCTTTACGACTGGTAGCTAATATGGGGTCTGAAGTGACAGCTTATGGCTCCATGCCAATGGGACAATCCGGTCATCTGCTCAGCCCTCACTTTGATGACCAGTTGGAAAAATGGCTTGCAGGTGATTATTATACTATAAAGTTTAACGAAGAGCTCTCAGATGAACGCACTCTGATTTTGGAATAACACACGTAAGAAAAGCCGATAAAAACAATAAATTAAAAAATTATTTATTTGCAGTTTTCCTCCTGATCAATCTTAGAGATTGACAATGGAGTAATTTCCATATTAGCGCTTTGATCAATTTCTATTAATGTTCCTCCGCGCTGCCAATTTGATTGGGCAATTTTCATGTAGGCCAAATAATCAATGGATTTTCCGTAAGTTAGCCGGATGCCTCGGTAAGTGATGGAAAAATCATTATAGTGATCATGACCCACAAATACTCCCTGGGTGCTTCCCAGTTCTACCATCTTTTCAAAGATCGAGCTCCTTTTTATAGGAGCGGATACCTTTTCAACTTTTTCTCCATAATGATAATAAACTTCAGGGTCACCCCCGTTCTGCCACAATTCCCAAGCATCGTTAAATTCGTTAAGGGGAATGTGAAAAAAAGCCAGGGAAGGAACTATTTTGCCATTATTATAATAATTTGATATAGATTTGATTTGTTGTTCATACCATTCAACCTGATCTTCCCTGATGTGATCGTAGTGCAAAAATAAAAAGGGATTTATATAGTCGTGAGAATCCATCATAAACAAGGAAGTATTAAGGGTTCCATCAGAATTTAAAATATTTATTATATGATTGCTCACGCCCGTAACCCCATCAGGACCGCGCTGGAACAAACAGTTATGGCTTTGCTCATAAACTTCGCATAAACTTTCCAGAGGATACCACGAAAATATTTCTTCATCATGATTTCCAAAAGTCACTGTCCATGGAATCCCGAAAGACTCCATAAAGTTGGCAAAAAGTCTGGTAGCCGTTAAGTTATTACCACTTCCGGAGAGAAGTGGCACCGGGTATACCATATCACCTGTCACTACTACCAAATCCGGCTGAGTATGATTGATTACCCTTTCTATAGCCCGAAGAGCTTTTTGATCTTTTTTAAAACTAATAAAACTATTTCCGATATGAATATCAGCTAGATGCAATATTCTATATGTATTTCCCGGCCGGGAATAAACACACCAGCACCCCAACTCATCTTTTTTAAATCTTTCCCCATGATCATTATAATGCTTCTTCTCCTTATTCAAAGCTGCATCTGCGCTAATATTAAATGACTTTGAGTTAATCTGCTCCACGTATAAATTTATCCCAAAAAGGGCGCCTACAAATATTGCTATAATCATCACTGAGTATAAAGATGGCGCCATTTTCAACAGTAAAGCCGCTATAACCACAGCTAAAATATACCTGCTTAAGCGTCTTTTGACTCTATGTGATTTTCCCCCTTTTATTTTGCTCAAACCGGAAATTATTTTATCCCCCATAATTATCGCCTTTCATCTCTCTTGGTTGCACCAAACAAATTAAACACAGCTTTTAAGTTTTATAGCTTAACTTACTTAATATTCAACATATAGACTACTTTAACCTTTACTTTGATTATAAGTAAATACCCCTAACTACACAATTTTCAACTTTAAAACCAGTTTTAATATCTTGACTTTCAATTAAAGCTCCTGCTATTATTTGCATAAATCAAAAACAAAGGCAGAGTCATAAAATAGGATAAACATAACTATGAAATTGCGAGATAAAGTGATTTAAGGGATGAGTAAATATGAACAATGAAAACCAAAAGAAAAAAGATCCTGTTATCGATTTTCACATCCATGTAGGAAGTTTGGATATGAACAAATCTTTTGTATCTGAATGGGTTCAAGGTTTCATAGCAATGGGGTCGGGGCTGGAAAAGGTAGCCAACGATAAAGGAGAACTTGAACCTGAAAAACTTGAAGCCTTGCTGGAGGAAAACGGAGTGGATTACGGCGTATGCTTGGCCGAATACTCTCCCATCACTACAGGCATAACTACCAACGAATACGTAGCCCAATTTTGCATAGATTCATCTCGTCTAATTCCATTTGCCAATGTAAACCCATATATGGTTACAGACCCCAGGTCAGAACTAAAATACTGCCTTGATGAATTGGGCATGCAAGGTATAAAACTATACCCTTCCTATCAACACTTTTATCCCAATGACACCCGTATGTACCCTCTTTATGAGCTGGCTCAGGAAAGAGATATACCGGTTATGTCTCACACCGGCAGTTCCATATTTCCCGGTGCTCGTCTCAAATACGGAGAACCTCTTTGCTGGGATGACGTGGCTGTGGATTTTCCCAATCTTAAAATACTACTGGTGCATAGCGGTAGAGGGTTCTGGTACCAGCAGGCATCTTTCCTGGCTCAACTTCACGCCAACGTGTACCTGGAAATTGCCGGGCTTCCGCCGGGCAATTTAATGGAATATATTCCTCGATTGGAAAAGCTCTCTTCTAAGGTTATTTTTGGAACAGATTGGCCTGCTGTGCCGGGGATAGGAGCAAACATTCAAAAAATAAAAGACTTGCCAATTAGCGAAGACGCTAAAAAAAGGATTCTGGGAAAGAATGCCGCACAATTGCTTAGCCTGTAGATATTGGCAAAATAATAATAATCTATACCGGCATAGTTGAAAATATTACTGATATTTTTTATCTACGGTAAAGCACGTGGCGTAATCTATCTATGGCCTCCTCGGCCTCATCAAAATAAATTGATTCCTCTTCTCCAAGCTGCCTCTCTTCGTCCTTAATCTCACTTATGTCAACATTCTCCAACTCCAGAGTCTTCTCTTTGGCAGTATAAAGCGCTTCTGCTAAATCCTCACCTTTAATAATCCATCTTCTGTCTTGCACAGAACGGGCAATTCGCCATTTTTCTATCTCTTCCCGCGGTGGAAGCTTTCCTGCAAATTCTTCATTTAGTTCTTCAATAGCTTCCAAATTTTCTTCCGCCTGTTGAATTTTCTCCTGGCCCTCAGTTCCGGGGAACCTGGACCAGTAGTTTACAGCATAAATTGTCTCTGAGGTAAGTGGTATCAATTTACCGGCATAATCATGGACTGTTTGCATGCCTTCCTGGTCGAAATTCGGACCACACCCCGTCAGAAAAAAAACGCCAAGTATTACCAGCAAAATCTTTTTCATCATTTACAATCCCCCAGGAAAAGTCTTTCTGGATAGCTTAATCTAGTTGTACACTTAGTTGGTATAAGTTGCAGAGTAGAGTATCGCCAGCAATTGCTATCATGCCTGTTATACGTATTATAATTTTATCATACTTTATATGTGTAACGAAATGTTTTTATTTTCAAAAAAGTGAAGGCTTTTTGCCTTCACTTTTTGAAATCAGAAATAAATATTGTATTATGCTTCTATTTACATTTCAAAATCAAGAACCTTTTCAGCCTCTTCCTTGTCCAAATCCATAACATAATCTATGCCGCTAACTTCAGCTGCTTCTTTAGTTAAAGCAGCGATGTCTCCTCTGTCAAGATACTCCAAGTCAAACTTGCGACTGCCACACATTAACTGCTGCAAGCCCTGAGCCAACCTTTCATAGTAGGTATACAGCCCCAGAGCGCCGGCAGGAACCTGCTGAAATAAATCCTCACCCAGTTCTTCTTTCAAATGAGAAGCAGTAACAAAAATCTCTTCTACTCTGTTGCCGAACCTTTCCACATAAACAGGCAACTTATTTTCATCAATCTTTTTACCTACCGTTTTGCCTACCATTACAGCTGCCAAAGGCGCCCTGGCCATACCAATTAACTTGGCATAGGGGGCACATAAAGCTAATCCTTTAAAAATTTGATCTTCAAGGGTGAAACCTCCTGCAAGGGCCACATCAGGCACATATTCCCCTTTGTTTTCCAACTTGCGGCAGTAATCATAAAGCAGTGAATGAAGTTCCACGCTGGGAATTCCCCATTCGTTCATCATACGCCAGGGGCTCATTCCAGTGCCGCCTCCGGCTCCATCAACAGTAAGCATATCTATGCCGGCTATCGAGGAGAATTTAAGCGCACGGGCCAAATCAGCCGGGCGATAAGCACCGGTTTTTAAGAATACACATTTTGCTCCCGCTTTTCTTAATTCTTCTACCCGCTTCACAAATGAATCAAGATCAGCCATCCCCACTCGGGAATGTCTCTCAAATTCACGAAAACTGCCCTTATTAAAAGCTTCAATTATTCTAGGATCATCAGGATCGGGAATAACGACGTAACCTCTCTTCTTGAGCATTTGGGCTTTTTCCAAGTTTTTGATTTTTACTTCTCCTCCAATATCTTTGGCGCCCTGCCCCCATTTTAACTCTACTACGTCCACGCCATATTCCCTCAATGCAAACTCCTGCACTCCCAATCTGGTATCTTCCACGTTAGATTGAAGAACAATAGCCCCATAACCGTCCTTTTGCCAATCTTGGAACAATCTTATTCTTCTTTCCAAATCTACTGTGCTTAATATTTTATTTCCATCAATTTTAGCTTCAGCATCCATTCCTACTACATTTTCCCCTATTGTAAGCATGGTCCCCGCCAAGGCAGAACCAATTGCCAGTCCTTCCCAATTATTTTTGGCCACATCCGTAGAACCAATCCCCGGAATAACAAAAGGTTTTTTTAACTTGACTCCATCTCCCTGGCCCACTTTAGTTCCTATTCTCACATCGGGGAAAACAGCTTTATCACTATCAGCTTCCACACCGTGGGCACCGGTAGCAGTTCCCATAATAGAAAAGTGCGAATAGTCTACAGGATAATCCTTTTCCGAAGCAGTAGTAATGATTCCAAAAGGTTGGGGATAGATAGTTTCATGTCCCCTGTAAGCAGACTTACCAATTTCACACATCCCTACGCATCCATCAACACAGGTCACGCACATTCCACTGAAAGGACTTACAGAGCCCTCAGTTCTATTTTTGGTCAGCGTTGCCGCAGTTGCATTTAATCTGGATAAAGTCATCTCCTATCTCCTTTCCTTCCTAATTTAATTTTCAAGATTTCCAATCATATATATCAAACTTAAACATCTTTGCTTTTATCAAGTTCACAGGCTACACAAGGATCCATGTAGCACATCATATCATCAAAATGTTCTGTGCAAGGTGGGGAAAGATTCAAACAAGCGTTGCACAAAGCACTCTCTTCCTGGGGGCCGTGACACCTGGCCCGGCAAACAGGGCATATATACATACAACCGCCACACAGGCGACATTCTTCTGATTTTTTATCGAAAGAAGTAGGAATGCGCCGGTCCGCTCCCCTATCTACAAAACCAATCGCGTGAGCTTGCATCTGTTCCTGGCACATTCTTATGCAAAGCCCGCACAATATACAATCCTCATGCTTTACGCTAAAACGGACATTTGTAACGTGATACTTTGAAGCCAAGTCTTGAATAACCTTTGAAGAAGGGCAAGTTGCCAAATACATTTCCAGCATCAATTTGCGGGCATTTAAAACTTTCTGGGAATGAGTTCGTACTTCCAAACCTTCGCGGACAGGGTAAGTACAGGAAGAAACCAGCCGTGAACGCCCTTCGGGGCCAACTTCCACCAGGCATAGACGACATGCTCCATAGGGGCTTAGCCCCTCATCATAACAGAGGGTCGGTATTTCTATCCCGAAAAATTTAGCCGCTTCCAAAATTGTAGTTCCTGCTTCTACTTGAATATCCAACCCATTAATAGTTAAATTTACCATTTTCCCACCTCATTAAAGATTCCTACTTGTAAAGATATTCTGCAAGATTTTCAACTCTTAATTATGGCACCCTGCCTGCAATTCTCCAAACAAATACCACATTTGGTGCACTTATCTTGAATTATTACGTGGGGTTCCTTTTTTTCACCCTTAATTGCTTCCCCGGGGCAGTTTTTAACACAAACATGACAGCCATTACAGAGCTCCTGGTCAATAGTAAAAGTTATTAAAGCTTTGCACATTTTTGCCGGACACTGTTTATCAAGTATATGGGCCATGTATTCCTCATGGAAATAACGTATAGTAGATACCACCGGGTTGGCAGAAGTTTGCCCCAAGCCACACATCGAAGCTTGCTTTACAGTTTCAGCCAGTTCTTGTAATAGTTCAAACTCTTCCAAAGAACTTTTACCCTCGCTGATATTATCTACCAGTTCCAGCATGCGGCTAATACCTTCCCGGCATGAAAAACACTTCCCGCAAGACTCCTCTTTTAAGAAATTCAAAAAATACCGGGCCACATCTACCATGCAGGTATTTTCATCCATAACAATCATGCCGCCGGAGCCCATCATCGAACCAACAGCATTTAATTCATCATAATCAGTGGGTGTGTCCAAAAGGGATTCGGGGATACACCCCCCGGAGGGGCCGCCAGTCTGAACAGCTTTAAATTTGTTACCTCCCCTGATACCTCCGCCTATGTCATAAATTATCTCCCGCAAAGGCATTCCCATGGGTACTTCCACCAAGCCAGTGTTATTAACTTTACCCACCAGGGAAAATATTTTAGTTCCCTTGGAGCGTTCGGTGCCCACCTGGCTGAACTCAGAAGCTCCTTTGCTCAAAATGCAAGGGACATTGGCAAAAGTTTCTACATTGTTTACCACCGTTGGTTTATTCCAGAGGCCTTTGGTAGCCAGATGAGGAGGTTTTTGACGGGGTTCTCCCACACGGCCTTCAATAGAAGTAACCAGTGCCGAAGTTTCACCGCAAACGAAAGCACCGGCTCCAATGCTAATAGATATATCAAAATTAAATCCGGAACCCAAAATATTAGAACCTAAAAAACCAAGTTCTCTAGCCTGTTTAATAGCCCACCTTAATTTTTCAATGGCAGTGGGATATTCTGCCCTCACATAAATGATTCCTTCACTGGCACCTATGGCGTATCCCCCAATAATTATTCCTTCCAAAATGGAATGAGGGTTACCTTCCAA
>PWGT01000208.1 GCA_003554535.1 Syntrophomonadaceae bacterium
ACGATCTCTTCAAGAGAAGCATTGCCGGCCCTTTCACCGATACCATTAATATTACACTCAATTTGCCGGGCGCCATTTGCCACTGCGGCCAGGGAATTGGGAACTGCAAGGCCCAGGTCATTGTGACAATGCACACTGATAGTAGCCCTCGAGATATTGGGCACCTGAGTCTTTATCTTCCGGATTAATTCCCCGAATTCATCGGGGGTAGTATATCCTACTGTATCAGGTATATTCACCACCGTTGCCCCGGCATCAATCACTGCCTCAACTACTTTCATAATATAATCAGGTCTGGCCCTGGTAGCGTCTTCCAGAGAATATTCCACGTCATGGGTGAACGACTTAGCATACTTAACTGCCTTAACCGCTTCTTCCAGGCAAACTTCTGGAGATCTGCGCAGCTTTTTTTCCATATGAATATCGGACGCTGCTAAAAAGACATGGATGCGGGGTTTTTCAGCCTCTTTCACTGCATCCCAGGCACAGTCTATATCTCCTTTCACAGCTCTTGCCAAAGCAGTAATCACCGGCTTTTTAACCTCTCGCGATATTTGCTGGACCGCATTTAAGTCTCCCGGGGAAGAAATAGGGAAGCCTGCTTCTATTGCATCAACATTAAGTCGTTCCAGTTGCTTGGCAATCTTTAATTTTTCCTCGGGGTTAAGCTTGGCCCCTGGGGTTTGCTCTCCGTCACGCAATGTGCTGTCAAAAATCATAATCCTGTTTTCCAACTTTAATCACCTCTAAAGTATTTGTAATTAAAAAACCTTTCGCCTAAATAATATAGAGACGAAAGGTATCTTCCGTGGTACCACTCTACTTGACAGACTTTAATTCTGTCCGCTTAAGTGTTCTTCTTTTAACGGTGAAGCACCGTCCGAACTTACTCTTTGTCATTTCAGCCGGCTACTCGCAGGGGAGTTTCGGTGAAAAAAGAAGAGGTTACTCTTTCAGCAGATGGTAACTCTCTGGGCACTTCTTTAATCCCTACTGATCCTGCTCATTGTTTTTTGAACTATGAACTTAAACCTTATCATAAACTTTTTTCCCCTGTCTGTCAACATCGTTTTCTATGAAAGCTAAAAAAGTCTTTAACCTCGCTGTAGAATTAATAATATGTGTTCTGTTAGTTTTATTTATATAATATATACGGCATTATTCCTTTACAGAGCTAGAATTTTCATATAAAATAGTATTTAAAGAAGATTTAGAAAGGAGCGATAAGCATGGATAGCAAAGGAGACTTTTTAGCAGGAGTACTTGTCGGTGCTGTTGTAGGAGCAGTTGCAGGGATACTTTTTGCTCCGTATTCTGGCAAAGAAACCAGGATCCGTATCGCTGATAAAGGTAAAGACTTGAAAGAGCAAGCAGTAGATACAGCAAAAGAAAAGAAGGAGGCTGTAATCAGTTCATCTAAAGAGTTTATCGATAACGTAAAAGAAAAACTTCCATTAGATTCAAATTAATTAAATGATACCAAATTAATATAAGAAATATAGTAATGTGTTTTAAAAACTATTATATTAATAACAGGAAAGCTGGAATTAAGCATCTGAAAAACCAGATTTTCCCTTTACATTTTCTTTGTTATCATTTAGAATGACCAATTAAGGTAATCAATTAAATCAATTAATTAATTATAGGAAAGGGGAGGAAATCTATGAATGGTAAAGGAGATTTTTTAGCAGGAGTATTTGTCGGCACAGTAATAGGTGCTGTCGCAGGAGTTCTTTTTGCTCCTTATTCTGGTAAAGAAACCAGGTCTCGTGTAGCTGAAAAAGGCAGGGAGGTAAAAGAAGAGGCAGTTGATATTGCTAAGGAAAAAAAGGAGGCTGTGTTAAGTTCTTCTAAAGAACTTATACAGAATTTAAGAGAAAAGCTGCCTCAAACAAAAGATGTCCAGGACGCACTTAATGACGCAGAGCAAAATCTTTCCCGTTAAGGTAGAGAATAAAAATGGAAGAACAGACAACACTGCTATATGTGATGGCCATAGCTACTATTGTAAACACAGTTTTATTGATTATTTTAGCTATTGCGTTAATCAGGCTAGCACTTGTAACTAAAAAAGTTATGTCAAAGGTAGAAACACTTTTGGATTATGCACAAAAGGAAATTTTAAGCACCATGGCCGTAGCCCGTAAAGCCATCCAGCAAGTAGGAAGCTTCCTGGAAAAAGTCGCGCCGGCCGTGCAACGTTATATGACCATGGCGGCTCTTCGCAAGTTTGTTTCTCCCAGGCTTTCCAGGGTTCTCTCAGGCGTAGGTTTTGGTTACGGGCTATTCCAAACGTATCTCAAATTTACCCAAAACCGAGAAAAGAAAAGCTAAACTAGTTTAATTTCTATTCCCGCATGGATATGCGGGAATAGCTCTTTTTCCGACAATATATTATACTTTACAGATAATCGTTGGAAAACGGGAAGAGGGAGGCATGTTTTCCTGGCCTAAAAAAACAAATGAAAGCCTAAAAAAACAGGTGAAAGTAAATGAAATTTTAAAAAACAACGTCCGATAATATACATTATGTTAACTAAGAGGAGGAGGATAATGGGAAACTTTTAATGCGTTTAATACTTTTGCCTGGCAATATCATGGTGATGGTATCTGCCATCTTTTTTAATATATTTATTTTTAACAAGTATAGCCTGCATGGAGCAATAATTAAAACATGAGTAGCAGTAATAACAGTTTACGTCTTTCTGCCATGAAGGCCGGTTATTTTCCATTCTGATTTTTGTTGAATTATTTTTCATTGTTTCCCAAAGTTATTGAAGTGTTACGCAGTTGCCCGCATGCGGCAGCAATATCCGCCCCAAGCCTGCGGCGCACGGTGACATTAATCATTTTTCTCCTCAGTATGCCGGCAAATTCATTAACGACATTTCGTGGGCTTGGCTTTAAGTCCTGTTCTGGCACAGCATTGAAGGGAATTAAATTAACATGAGCAAGCCTGTTCATTAACAAGGCTGCCAACTTCATGGCATGTTCCTCTTGGTCATTGATATTATGCAGGAGGATATATTCATATGTTACCCGCCTCCCGGTCATTTTGGCGTAATAATCACAGGCTGGTAACAGCTGCTCCAGCGGGTAGGCCCGGTTTACCGGCATTAGCCGGTCACGTAAGGCATTGTTGGGTGCATTTAACGATACGGCCAGGTTCAGGGGCCTTCCAAGGCCGGCCAAACTTAAAATCTTCGGCGCCAAACCCGCTGTGGACAACGTCACATGACGCAAACTCATTCCCAACCTTTCCCGGTCCTGCACCGCTCCGAGAAATTCTACAATAGCCTCATAGTTGTCCAGCGGCTCACCTGAACCCATGATTACAAAATTTTTTAGCTCCTGGCCCCGCTGTAACAACCGGTTCTTAACCAGTAAAACCTGGGCCATAATTTCCGCTGCCGACAGGTTGCGGATAAAACCCGGCATGCCAGAGGCACAAAATACACAACCCATCTTGCAGCCAACCTGCGTAGAAATACAGGCACTGGTGCCGGTGTCGTAGGGCAGCATCACTGTCTCAACTGCCTGCCCGTCTTGAAGAGCGACAAGGTATTTTTCAGTCCCATCCGCAGAGACCTCTTCCCTGTATGGATGCAGTAAACCGGTATATGCCGATTCACTTAACATTTTGCGCAAAGCTTTGGGTAAATCGGTCATCTCTTCCCACGACCCGGCCCCCTTGTGATAAAGCCAGGCCAGGATTTGCCCGGCCCGGTAAGGCTTTACTCCCATTCGTTCCAGAAACGAACGCAAATCATCCGGTGACAGCGCCATGATATTTATTTTACCCACCAAACCACGTCCTCTTATTTCAGATCTACTTTACTTTAACTATAAACCGGGTTAATTAAAGCGTAGAATAAAACCAAATCCCCATCACTGGTAAATAATCAGAGCAATATTTTGCTTGCCTCTAAAAGAGAGTTTACCAGTCCAGCTTTTAGCGGCTTTAGCCTGGTGTAGCTCTGGTGTCCATTTGCGATTAGTAAACAATCACATCCTATTGCCGCTGCCACCTCAAAATCATGAGCCGTATCGCCGATTAAGAGCACTTGATCTTCTTGTATTTCTAATACTGACAAGCATTGCTTTCCAGCCTCGATCTTACTATGGGCATAATGGTTGCTTAAACCGTTTACAGCCTTAAAATACCTGTTGATTCCAAAGGTATCAACCATTTCGGTCAACTTATCTTCTGCAGAGGCCGATAAAATAGATTGGGTTATTCCAAGACAATTAACTTTTTCCAGGATTCCCTCAACCTCCGGGAACAGTTTATAACAATACTTATTAGAGCAAATTTCGGCGGTAAATTCGTCCGCAAGTTTCTCATAAGGTTCGGCCAAAAAATCAAAACCGAGCCGGGCGTAGTAATCCTTAACAGGAAATGTAAAGATATGTTTGTATGATTCCTTGTTAATAAGGGGCAGCCCCCGCCTTCTTAATAAGATATTCATGGCATCAATTACTATATCCACATCATCCAGTAAAGTGCCATTCCAATCCCAGATTATATGTTTATATTTCTTTCTGCTCATTGCCTTACCTTTCTCATTTATTATGTAATCAGGATTTCATTTGTATTATTTGCATAATTTGGCATACTTACTTCTAATGAACACCTGAGCGGTAATATTCTATATAATTCAACACAGGCAATTTTCGATCCTGTTAAGATTAAGAGAAATTTGCTTTTCTCTCAGGGTCTTTGGAAGCAAGGCCTCCAGCAATACCTCGCACGAGCAGGCTGATATTACTCCACGACCTTCACACCCGGAAAAAAAAGACCGCCCAGGAAACCCGGTTTGGTCGCCATCGCTTTTTTTGTAGATTTTTTTTTTAGATATTTAGTTTGCCAAAGAACATATTATAATAAATAGAATATTATAAACTATAGATGTATATTGCCAAAAATAAGGAGGAAAAGAATTGCTGGACAAAAAACATGATATACCAGAAAGAAGATTTTTGAATATTGTAGCTATAGAAAGTGACACACTTTTCATTTTTGCAAACATCTTCGGTGTGACAATTGAAGAGATCCTTGAGGTTAATCCTGGTATTGTTGACCCGGACTTGATTTTTCCTGGTCAGATTATAGTTATTCCTGCCGAGCCTCCCGTACCCCCTGACCCAGGATTGGCACTTGCGCAATACTTGGTCAGGCCTGGAGATTCACTATTTTTTATTGCCCTGCGTTTTGGATTAACAGTTGATTTATTAGTTCAAGAAAATCCCCAAATTGTAGATCCCAATCTTCTTTTTATTAACCAGATAATTAACCTTCTTGTTACTCCTCCGCTACCTCCGGATCCACCGCCCGGCACTATTCAGGTCTATGTGTCGGTTACAGAAACTCTTATCACTATTGCCGAGCGCACCGGAGTAAATGTGCAGGCCATTATAGATGCTAATCCACAGATTGTTGACCCAGATCTTATTTTCGTAGGCCAAATTATTAATGTGCCATATTGATACTATAAGCTAGTCAGCTTCAAAAACAAACTTTGCAGGTTTGCGTCCTATTGCTATATTGTTCGCCGTAAAAAGCTCGCTTAAAAAAAAAGCAAAGCCAAGATTCATGCTGAACGTCAACGACGTTTATTTTTTTTGCTTACATAAAGCTGGCCCTGATTGTTAAGAATGGCTGCAAACACGTCGTTTTCACTAATATCCAGCTTGTTCAGTTGTTCATTAGCCACGCTCGACTTAATTGAAGTTTTTGTTGATAGGCCGGAAATTATAAACGCCTTGTTGTATACTACAGCATTCGATCCTAATTACCCATAATGACGGCACTCCTTAGCTTAGCCCATATTTCGCAGGTCCCTAACTTTGTATTAGTGTAATCACAAAACATGGTAATTTTTTTTAAAAAAAGGTAAATAGATCTAATATTCTGAAAAGGTACAACTCCCACCGATGTCGAAGTTATATATAGAAAGCTTAAAACATCGGGAGGGAACAAACATGGGTC
>PWGT01000113.1 GCA_003554535.1 Syntrophomonadaceae bacterium
CTGCAGCAAGGGTTAATGTAAACGGCAGAATAATTGCAGATGAAATTGTGTTTAACGGTAGCACTCTAAACGTAAGCGGTAGTGAAGATGACTTTGATTTCCTGTCGCGTGAACCGGATGCCCCGCAATTAACCGGCTATTGGATGCCTCGTGAGGATGAGGCGGGTGATGGAAAAGCCAGGCTAAACTGGTCAAAAGTAGATAATGCAGACAGCTACAATTTATACCGGAGCTCGACCGAGGGTGGAGAATATATAAAAATAGAAGAAAATAGATTGAGCAGGGAGTTTGTAGATAAAGAAGTTTCAGAAAACACGGATTACTACTATGTAGTAGAGGCGGTTAACCGGCACGGAGAAAGCCCTCATTCAAATCAATATTATGTTCATAGTGAAGAATGCTACAATCCTTTTAAAGAGTCGGAGCTTGATAAAGATTATTCTGGTAACGGTCTTACTAATAGAGAAGAATTAATAGAGGGGACCCATCCTTTCTTGTGGGATAGTTCCGGGGATGGTTTATCTGATTATGAAGAAATACATTTGTACGGTACTAACCCGCATACACCGGACACTAGTGGTGACGGCATTTTTGATGCTGCTGCGGTTAAGATGGGTCTGGATCCGTTAGAGGAACATAGTATTGGCGAAATAACTACTGAAAAGCATGCTGTATTGGATGATGGCTCAGTTGAGGTAACTGCTGCAGGTAATGCAAATTTGGAAATTGCTCCACTGCAAGTAAAAAAATCGGATAACTTGGTACTAAAGTCTATCGATGAATTAGTAGGTGATCCGGTTGAAATAACTACCGGTGGTTTTCCAATTGAATCTGCCGAAATACGTATGGAATATAATTTAGACCGCTTGGAGGGTGTCTCGGAAGAGGAGTTAACGATTTACACTGTAGATACGGAAACCCAGGAAATAATAGAACTGGAGGATGTTGAAGTAGACAAAAATAACAAGGCATTAATTGGAGAAACAGAACATTTTAGCTATTTCTTTCCTGCTCCACAAGGTTTAGCAGAAATAATAGGGAAAGTATTAAGTGATATAGTTTTTGTTATAGATCAATCGGGCAGCATGACTACCTATGACCCCAACAATACCAGAATTGACGCAGCCAAGATGTTTGTGGAAAATATGCTTGATACTCAAAGAGTAGGCATAGTTGAATTTACTTCATCTGGAAATATAAAATCTTCTTTAACCGAGGACAAGGAGCAGTTGATTAATACTTTAGATACTATGTATAACCCCAGCGGAGCAACAAATATTACCGATGGATTGCGAAAAGCAGGTCAATTATTGGAGGAGACCAAAGAAAAAAATAAAGTAGTAGTTCTCTTAACCGATGGGGAGTCTAACAGGGAAAGAGGCCAGGAGTTGCCTATGGCACAAGAATTGGCTGATGATGGGGTAATTATAAATACTATTGCCCTGGGCAGTGAAGTTGACCTGGAACTAGTGGAAGAGATAGCTGCTATTTCTGGCGGAAGCTATAACTTCATTCCTACTGAAGATGATGGAGCCACCCAGGAGGAAGTAGATTTGCTGATTGTAAGCATATATAACTGGTTGTGGCAGAATCTGGGTATTATAGATGACACGAAAAAAGACAACGTGTTGCCGCGATCGTGGGGCTTTGGTTTAGCAAATGAGGATTTAAGAAACTGGACAATAAATATTCAAAGTGAGCTTACAACTGAAGATATTGATATTTCTCCAAAAGAACCTAATATTGATACCACAGGAGTAATAAAAGACGACGACCCTTATGCAAATCTTTATGAAGTGAAAATAAAAGAAAAAGACATAAGTTTTTTGGATGATTTAGAAAATCTAAACAATGATTTGATTCAAGGCAAAGAATGGGGTTATATTTATGATAATAATAAGAATATAGCCAATTATTTACTTGATTACTGGGATAACTGCTTGCCTAACAGGGAGGAGCATAAAGTAATACATTATATATTAACACCTGAAGAAAATGAACATGGCAAAAAACATATATATACAGTACATGTACTACATACACATTTTGTAGTACTACTTTAAAAAGGTTGGTATTAATGAAAAAGAAGGTAGTATTAACTTTATTTAGCTTATTGATAATAGCTGCAGTTCTGGTATTTGTTTGGAGGATTTATTTTGACGTGAGGCAAAATATTCCAACAATAGATATAGAAACCCGATTTGTACTCGATGCTGAAGAAGGATTGAATACTCCTAAGGTAGGAATCTCTTCTTCTGCAGAGGAGTTTGCGGAAACAGAAATTGATCTGGTGGAGCTGAAACGCTTAAAAGAAGATCTGGTAAAGGCAGATGCTGAAGCTGCTAGTGGAGAAGCTGCTGCCTGGGTGCGGCTAGATGGTTATGATTTACCAGAAGATCTGTTTAATGTATGCTATGAAGATCTGGGTTACTTTGAATCAAATTATAATTTAAGGGCCGGTTTTTCTCCTACTATAAGGGAGTATGATTGTCAGAAAGGTACAATTATTGGTGTTACCAACGTTAGCAACTATAACCTCAAAGCTGTATTAGGAAATGCTCCCCAAAGAAAGTCATACATAAGTATTGTTGAGTGCCTGGGATTAACGGGAAAAGGATTTCCTCAACCTTTCGTGTTTTTACAGTTAACAAATAAAGAGGTCTTTACCGTAATTTTTCATCCTGACCAGGATGCTGTAAAGCTTGAAACTAAAGAAAGTGGCCTGGATGTGGAAAAAGTAAACATGGGTATCGGTTTAAGGAACAAAGAGTTCTTTCGAAGTAACCGAGTACATATCATAGTTCCGCTACATTCGGATCGTAATATTGGTACATACCTGGGAGGAGATACTTCAGTTAAAGGCTATAATAACATAACTGAGGCCTTAAACAAAGAAGTTATTACCAAATGGGGAAGATTGAAGGGGTCTGGTCGGCCTCATATTACAGCCTCAAAATTTTTTGGTGTATCTACAAAAGAAGAGAGCAAAAAAGAAGATAGTATCCGGTTGGTGGGTACCAGAGAGCGCATATTACTTTCGGGGCAGCGAGACGGAAACAACTATGCTCCAGTGGATATGTTTCTGGAATTCAGCTTTTCACCTGAAATCTAAAGGCTTACCGGGAGGCTAATTTATTGAGTAGAAAAAAAATACTTATACTCCTTTTAATGTTAATATTTATTATACTGGCTTTATTAATAATTGTTAACTTGGGTTATTTTCGAGAAAAACCGTCGATACAGTTAGATATGAAGTATACTCTTAATACAAAAGGGTCTGGTTTTGATACTGATAAAAGTTTAAAGCTAGTAAGCGCTCCTGAAGCAGAAGAGTTAGAAATAGAGCCAAATGAGCTAGTATATTTAAACAAAATGATGGAGGCCTATCTGGCTAAAAAAAATGACCATATCAGGCTAAGTAAAGAAATAGAGCAGTTGAAAAAAACAGAGGAATTTAACCAGAGCATTTCTTCATGGATAGAGCTGGAAAATCATCCACTACCCCGTGATTTGTTTGAGCTGCCGGAGGAAAAGCCTGGTGTTTTGGGCACTACCTATAACGTGAAAAATGCTTTTATACCTGAAGAACTAAAGCATAATCATCTAGAGGGAAAGTTGATCAGTGCCGTTACTGTGCGCAGATCAAACTTGAAAACACTGATTACCCCTAAAACTTCTGATGACATCAAGACACATATATATATTATAAATTGCCGTGGATTGACCGAGGATTCTGAGGCATTTGATAGAAAAAGTATTTCTTCAATTATAGAAGTAAGATTATTCACAACCTTTATACATGACTCCGCTGGAGATAAAGTGATGCTGGATGTTGTAGATAGAAGTAGAAGTTATATAAGGGTAGATGATCGGGGGTTAGAATTGTCTGATCTCCTAATGGGGATAAAACTGAAAGATAAAGATGTTTTTTGTAGACACTATAGTAGGCAAGAATATAATTTACCTTTTTGTGCTCTCTCACAAGTATCCAATATTGAAGAGATGGAAAGCATAAAGCAGGTTTTAGATGAAGGGAAGGTCAAGCAACTAACTTTGCATAACAGATTTTACACATATTATGAGATATATACCGGAGATTTTCAGGAACAGGCCCGGCTGGAACACTATGGCCATCCTAAACAGTTCATTGGAACAGCAATGCCGGAAGAAATGTTGGAGGCATCCTTAGATACGGAACGATTTTCTCTATATGGTAAGGTTAACCAGGAGGGTGACAGTTATGCAGCAGATGTATTTTTAGAATTAAGCTTTACTATTAAAGACTAGGAAAAACAAAATGCATTATTATTGGAACAAATTCAGATAATACCCAAAATGGAATATATAGGCACTGTTTTGGGTGTTGATCAACTCGGTATAAGCGAAAGGACTGTTAAATACCACATCCAGAGTGCGGTAGATAAGTTACAGTTGCAAAATCGGCAGCAACTAATCAGCTTTGCCTCCAAAGCGGGTTTGTTGGAGTAGAAACTTGAAATATATTGCCAAATATTCTTTAACCCTGTCTATTAAGACAGGGTTATTTTTTTGGGGAGCTGCTATAATTGTTTTACAGTTCTTGTTTCTGTTTTAATCAAAATCTTTATTATATGACTATATATGACTATGAAAGGAGGGAAATAAATGAGCAAAAGATTAAGAAAACCTATGACTTTAGTTATCCTGTGTATCATCGTTTTACTATTTGCCGGTGCCTCCTTTGTTAAAGCTGAAGAACTTGAAGAAAACAAGCAGTTAACTAAGCGCCTTTCTGGCCAGGATCGCTACGAAACAGCTGCAGTTAGTGCCTTAGAAGCCTACGATCAGGTTGACAGGGTGATTCTTGCCAGGGGGGATCAGCTTTTTGACGCTTTGACAGGAAGTGTATTGGCAGGAGCGCTGGACGCGCCGATTTTATTGACTATGCCTGACAAGCTTCATGAAAAAACCTCCGAGGCAATAACTGTTCTGGGGGCAGAGGAGGTAGTCATCCTGGGAGGAGATGGTGCTGTTTCGCCAGTGGTGGCTGAGGAGGTGGCTGACTTAGAGATAGGAGTTAAGAGAATAGCCGGATCAGATCGCTATGAAACTGCGGCGGTTGTCGCAGGGCAGGTTGAGGAGGAGCTTGGTAACAGCTTTGGTAATCAAGCCTTTATTGTCAGCGGAGGTGATATCCCGGATGCCATGGCTGTCGGCCCCTATGCGGCTGCCAACGGGAAGCCTATTTTGTTGGTTCAAAAAGATTCTATTCCCGAAGGGACTGCTGCAGCGATAGATGAGCTGGGCATTGATAAAATGACTGTTATCGGCGGCCCTGCTATTGTGGGCGAGAACGTGAAAAATGTTTTAAATGTTGAACGTGTTTATGGTGCTGACCGTTATGAAACCAGCGTTGAAATTGCTAAAACATATTTTGATGCGCCGGACAAAGTAATAATTGCCAGCGGTAATAACAATAATATTGTCGATGCGTTGACAGGCAGCTACCTGGGAGCCAAATTGAATGCCCCAATTCTTTACAGCTACAGGGAGCACTTACCCCCCGTGGTGAAGGAGCATCTTAAGGGTATCATGACAGAAAGCACCGGTGCCTATGTCTTGGGAGGCACTGGAGCTTTGAGCAAGGTACTGCAGGCAGATATTTCTAATACTCTTTTGCTGCAGGGTAAGTCTCAGGTATTGGGCCGGGTATTTGTTGGAAATCCGATTATAGATGCAGAAGTGGCTATCTATAACCTCAAGGGAGACTTGGTGTATCAGTCGGAAAAAGCGGTAACTGGTGAATTTGGTTCTTTCCGGATTGCAGTTAAAGATCTTCCCTCTGATTTTAGAATTGTGGTTGAAGGTGGGAAATACCTGGGCGAAAACTTTGCAGATAAGCTCATGGCA
>PWGT01000133.1 GCA_003554535.1 Syntrophomonadaceae bacterium
AAGTTGAGGCGCAATCGAGAAGGGTTTACGATGGAAACCGAATTGGTTAGAAAGAGCGGGGAGTACTTTCCCGCTCGCTTCACCTTACAGCCACTTTTTGATAATGAAGGGAATCTGTCAGGAACTCTTGGAATTTCGATAGATATATCCGATTTGAAAGAAACGGAGAGAAAGCTTCGGGAAAGCGAAGAAAAGTTCAAGATGCTGGCAGAGTTATCACCTCTGGCTATTTTGATGTATCAAAATGATTACTGGGTTTATGCGAACCCAGCCGCGGAACAAATTAGTGGATACTCTATTGATGAACTATATAATATGCAATTTTGGGATTTTATTCATCCTGATTATAAAGAAGTGGTCAAAAGTTTAGGGAAAAAAAGACAGGAAGACATTGATGATCAGACCCCTTATGAGTTCAAGATTATTACCAAGCAAGGTCTGGAAAAATGGATTTTTCTTTCTGGTTCTACCGTGCATTATCAAGGTGCCTCGGCAGGAATGATTAATTGTATGGATATTACCGAAAGTAAGCAGACTAAACATGAACTTCAACGAGCTTATGCCATGCTGGAAAATGAAATAGAAAAAGCATCACATATTCACGAGAAGATCCTGCCGCAAAATATACCTCAACCCCGGAACATATCAATTGCTGCCCATTTTCAACCGGCAGAGACAATAGGGGGCGATTTTTACCATGTAATTCACCATGAGGGCAAACTTATCTTTTATTTATCGGATGTCTCGGGCCATGGGTTAGATGGGGCTATGGTCAGTGTTTTTATTAAAGAAGCGATAGATAGTTATATTCAACTAAAACCGGATAAAATTACTCCGGGTCGGATAATTGAGTATCTCAGCAAACAATATTATCGCGAAAATTATCCCGATGATCAATTGATTTGTATATTTGTAGGAGTTATTGATCTGGAGTACATGAATTTAAGCTATTCCAGCGTGGGCTTTCAAAACCACCCCCTTGTACATTGGGGATCTGGGGGAAGGGGAGAACTGGAAACTTCCGGGCTGTTTATCAGCAACATGGTTCCCTACGAACTTCTGAATTTTGAGGAAAGCTCGGTTTCTCTTGACGACGGCACTACTATAATGTTCTCTACTGACGGTCTTACCGAGCAAAAAAGTGGCGAAGAGTTGTTTTACCAGTACGTAGAAGAAGTATTTTATCGCTACAGTCATTTCACTCCGGAAATAATCGTCCAGGCCGTAAACCAAGAGTTTTGCCTTTTTAACAATCACTCTCTGGTGGGGGATGATGATATTACTTTTCTGGTTTTGCAGGTAGGAAATCAGTCCCATCAACACAAGAATTATTGTTTTGAAATACCCAGCGATCTATAGGAACTAGACCCGCTTTATGAAAAAATCTCCGGTATTTTAAGTGAGTATGAGGAAAAAGAAAATTTCCTCACCTGCTTGCATGAGTTGGTAGCCAATGCCATGGAGCATGGCAACCAGTTCAATTCGGACAAAAAAGTTGCTATTAACTTGACCTTAGCCCTCCAATTTATTGCTGCGGAAGTAGAAGATGAGGGAGAAGGGTTTAACTGGTGTGAAAAACTAAACAAACCTCTAAATATTGAAGGTTTTTCGGATAGAGGCCGCGGGATTCCCCTGACTAATTTGCTTGCACGGGATATTTTTTATAATCCTGAAGGCAATAAAGCTACGCTGGTGATTGAGCAATAAGGCGAATCTCTATAAATTTTTTTAGCTTCATGGAAAGTGTACCTTGTAAAAATTATATCCGTAAGATAGGACAACCTGATTTTACGGACTTACTATTATGTAGTAGAGCAGCAATATATTTTTATAAGTGTTTCAATACCAGTGTAATAAAAGTTTTTAAATTGCTGGTTTAAAGTTTCAAGGTATGAAAATTTTTTTCAAATATACTTTTTGATATCTACAGGCTTTTTAAAATAGATGCAAGCCGCGGCTTTGTAAAAGACGGCAACAAAAACAGGAGGATATTATAAAATTGTAGAATGCTTTAGACAGTGTTTATGAAAAACGAGAAACATTATTTTTCTTAAATTAAGGAGGCTATTTTAATGAAACATCTGAGTAACAGAGTACGCTTTTTATCCGGAATTAGGCCCAAATTAATCGCTATCTGTTTAATTCCCATCGCCCTCTTTTTAGGCTTGATCTTTTTTGCTGTTTTGCCGGCCATTGAAGATGTGGGCGATGAGATCATGGAGTACAACGTAAGAGAAAAGTTGCAGGGAGATATCAATTCTGCAAATCTGTTTGCAGAAGATCATTTTGGTAGAATTCGTAAAGAAGATGGTGAATTAGTAGATCAACATGGGGATTCAATCTTAGCAGGTTGTGAAGGTAATCATGCTTTTGTAGAAGACATTGCTGAAAATCTAAATGTAGTATCAACTCTTTTTGTTCGTGATGGAAACGATTTCCGGCGGATAACTACTACTATAAAAGACGAAGATGATGAAAGAATTTTGGGAACCATGTTAGGCACCGATAGTGCTGCTTATGAGCCGGTAATGAATAGGGATTTATACATAGGTGAAGCGGATATCATGGACGAGCCTTATTATACCGCCTATGATCCCCTGATTCAAAATGATGAAGTTATAGGAATTCTCTTTTTGGGGGTGCCCATTGAAGAAACCGAGAGAATTATTGCTGCCGGGGCATGGGATAACATGTTGAATGTTGCTTTGGGAGCTGGCGGCATCACCATATTGACGATAGTTATCATTTTTCTTATGAGTAATGGAATCATTAAACCTGTCCAGAAAGTTAATAGCGCTTTTAACCGAATGGCAGATGGCGACTTTACCATCCAAGTTGAAACAAACACCAATGATGAGGTAGGCCAAATGGCCAAAAACTTAAATATAACAGTTGCAAATATGAATAACAACCTTTCCCAAGTCCGCGATTCTTCCAGTGTAGTTTCCAATGCAAGTGAAGAGATTTCCTCAGGGAACCAGGATCTGGCTCAACGGACTGAAGAACAAGCGTCTTCCCTGCAGAACTCTACATCTCACGCAGAAGAAGCTAAAAATCTGACTTCGCAAACTATGGATACAGTAAAAAAAGGAGAAAAATTAACTAAAGATATGCTGGATGCCATGGATGGAATTACCCAAAGCAGCCAGGAAATCAAAGAAATAATATCTAAAGTTAACGATATCGCTTTTCAAACCAACCTGCTGGCTCTTAATGCAGCTGTAGAAGCCGCTCGCGCAGGAGAACAGGGACGCGGTTTTGCCGTAGTAGCTTCCGAAGTGAGAAACCTGGCCGGACGTTCGGCAGATTCAGCTCAGGAAATAGAGAAGCTTATCAATAGCACGGTAGATCGTATTGAAAACGGCAATTCCTTAATGAGCGATACTAAAGAGGTTTTTGATAACATTGTCAGTAACACGGAAAAAACCACCAATGTAGTAAGTGAAATAACTACTATTTTAGATGACCTAAACGAAGTCACCCAACAGAACGCTTCCCTAGTTGAAGAAATCGCCAGCTCAAGTGAGGCCATGAACAGCGAAGCCATGGAGTTGGACAAGGTGGTTAACACCTTTAAACTTAGCGATCATGGGAATACAAATTTAAAGAAACTGACTTAGGTAAGTCTTATGACAAGGGACGGTTTCTTTGTCACGCAAATTGGACAGATAGCTTCCATGCTCGCAATTGGTAGCAATGCTGCCCAGGTTTTAGATGTTTAGCACGGTTCTAATTACCGATCTCAACTCTCAACGGAGAGTTGAGAGTTGAGATCTACTTTAATATAGGAGAAGTTATAAGATAATTAAAATACTTTACTAATCTCTTTCTACCCAGTAATTAGGCTTTCTATGTTGATGTGCTACTGCAATAATAAAAATATGATCACTCTCTATAGAGTATATTAGTTTATAAGGAAACTTATGGAGGGGGCATTTTCGTATTTTTTCCTTCTCAGTTGCCCACGCTGGAGGGTATTCAGCAATTCTTAATAATGCCTTTTTCACTTCATTCTTAAATCTCCTACCGAGTCCTGGCTCTTCTATCCATAAACCATCAATATTCTCATCTGGCTCATCAAGACTTTTTAGCAAACCTTCCACAAGGATAAACCTCTCTTCTGGTTTGAGCTTAATCGTACCAGGCTTAAGCGTAGAGAATGAGTGACAATCATGGTCTAATATCGTAAATATTTCCTGGATTCCTCATCCAAAATGCTCAAAAAAAGGAGTTTTTTATATGAGGTGGAATCTTTTTATATATAAAGGAGATCTCAATGCGTAAATAAAAAAAATGAAAGAGAAGGTGATTAGTAATGAGTTATGAAACAATTATTGTAGAAAAGGCAGATTATATTGCAAAGATTACCCTAAACCGCCCTCAACGATTCAATGCCATCAATGCAACATTAGGAGTTGAAATGATGGAAGCGCTGAAGGAGATTGCTGATGATGATGAGATCAGGGTGGTGGTATTGACGGGAAATCCGCGCATAAAAGAAAAGGATGGTAAAGAAGAGGTCAAATATTGTTTTTCCGCTGGTTGGGATCTCTCGGAGACCTCGCCGGTAGAACCATTTGTCGAAATGCTGGCAGATTACGAGAAACCGGTTATTGCTATGGTTAACGGGGTTGCTTTGGGTGGGGGTTGCGAAACAACGCTTGCATGTGATTTCATCTATGTTTCGGAAAACTCTGAACTGGGCCTGCCCGAAATTAACCGCGGGATTCTTCCCGGGTGGGGCGGTACTCAGCGCCTACCACGACGGATCGGACTTGCAAAGG
Organism: Syntrophomonadaceae bacterium; assembly: GCA_003554535.1. Next base: position 4,785 of record PWGT01000133.1, read on the forward strand.
CCAAGAAAATGATGCTGACCGGTGAGACTGTTAGCGGTGTTGAGGCAAAAGAATTTGGTCTTGTAGATGAAGTATGTCCAATGGATAAACTTGAAGAAACGGTAATGAATTTTGCCGGTAAATTGGCTTCTAAGGCTCCCCTTGGTTTAAAGAGAATTAAAGAAGCTATCAACAAAGGTATCGACACGGATATCGGGAGCGGTCTGAAAATCGAGCAGGAAGCTTTGGGATTCTTGATACAGACCGAAGATTTTCAGGAAGGTATTGCCGCTTTTATGGAGAAAAGGGAGCCCCAGTGGAAAGGTCGTTAGAGGGAAATGCATTTTTCTCCTAAAGCAACGGAATCCTGTATTTGTGAAAAGTAGCGTTGTCACAAGGACAATTCGGGCATACTCGAAGCTCCGGCGGAGGGCCGGGGTCGCTTTTCAGGCCGAAGGAATAAGATAGAGCCGTCCACAGTGACTTGCGGTACAAGTTTATCTTACTTAGTTAATTAACTCTAAACAGAAAGCGGTGAAAAGTTTTTTTACCGCTTTTTTTAATTCTATAAAAAATATTTACCACCGTTCTATAGATTAACGATATTATTCTATAATTCAATAGATTCAAATTAAGATCTTTTTAGCAGGTTGAAATATTTAGAGCAGCCGGCTCTCTGTAAGAATAAAATATGAAAAATTTGATAAATTTAAAAAACTCACTTGACATCCAAATTCGCCTATGCTAACCTTAATGAAAATTAACCTTAATGGATATTAACCTTAATGAAAATTAACCTGAATAAAAACTAATATAGAAGAGGTTGAAAAATGGAAACGGAAAAGTCTTTCAACAGAATGACGGGGAAGGACAGGAAGAAGCAAATTCTCAGGGTTGCTCAGCATGTATTTGCCGAGGACAATTATTATGGTGCCACCATTGCCCGAATTGCCGAGGAAGCTCATATTACAGAGCCAACTATCTATTTATATTATAAAAACAAAAAAGATCTGTTTATTGCTGTTATCGAGGACTGTGCTTCATTTCAGCTAAATGCAT
>PWGT01000219.1 GCA_003554535.1 Syntrophomonadaceae bacterium
GCCAGGAAACTGGCCCTCCAGGCCCTTCTCAGTGCAATCTGGTTTTCAATGGCATTGGCAGCAGCAACGATCATGCCCAGGGTATGATCGTGAACCAGTTTATAATTCCCGGACATATCCAAAACCCCGATAATCTCATTGGTGGAGGGGTCATGAATGGGCGCAGCAGAACAGGTAAGCTTGTGAAAATATGAGCAGTAATGCTCCCACGCGTATACCTGGATAGGTTTTTTCAATCTCAAAGCAAGGCCTACTGCATTTGTCCCCATTTCCTCTTCAAGCCAGCAAGCCCCCAGGTTAAAGTAAGAACGGTGTGACGTCATTAATTCCGGGGCACCCAGCACTCTAAGTAAACGCCCATACTGGTCCATTAAGACAACCACAAACCCTGATCCGGCAACAAACTTGAAAAGATTCTGCATGATTGGAAAGGCAATATCGATCAACTCCTGCTTGCCCTTTTCCACCTGCTGAAACTTGTTGGCTGGCATGTTTTTTGCTTCAGGCCTTCCAAAAGGATCGACCGCCTGCCTACAGCGTTTCCAGGAGGCCAAAATCTCTTTGCGAACTCTTAATTCAGGGAGTATATTACCCGTCTCAACAAACTCTTGCCAAGCTTTTTGGGTCTCGCTAAAATCTTGAAATGATATCATTCCAGCAACGCCCCCTTTTAAATATAACACTTAAGCGCACAATTTTTCCCTCTAACAGACACAATATGCACTCCTTATCAGGATTGTGCCATTTTGAAACACATTTAGGAGGACACCTGTGTCATCATGAATCACAACCGGGGCTGGAATTATTCTTGTTATAATTATAACACAAACCGACAAATTTCTTACAACATTTTTTATTTCATTAACAGTGGTAATATTTCACATATGTCCTACAAATGCTTGAAACTGGGTTTCCGCTTATTCAAAAAAGCATCGACACCCTCTTTTATGTCTTCCGTCTTAAAGACCCTCCCGATCAGCACACTTTCCCAGTATAATCCCTGCTCCAGGTCCATTTCAGAGCCCCTGTCAACCAGGCTTTTGATCATTTTTAACGCTGTCCCTGGACGGGAAGCAAGTTCCCTGGCCAACTTCATGGCCTCCCGGCATGCCTCCCCGCTGGGTGTCACTTTATCCACCAGGCCCACCTGGAACGCTTCCTGTGCTGAAAGACTGTCCCCCAGCATAATCATCTTTTTGGCCTTGGCTATTCCGATAAGACGCGGCAAACGTTGTGTGCCTCCCGCCCCGGGAAAAAGTCCCAGCTTAATCTCCGGCAACCCGATTTGCAATCCTTCCCCGGCAATGCGAAAATCACAAGCAAGGGCCAATTCACACCCTCCACCTAAGGCATGCCCTTCAAGGGCAGCGATAACAGGCTGAGATAAATTTTCCAACCGTGAGAATATCTTGTTGTTTTTCCGGGAGGACAAAAAAGCCTTTTCACTCCGTTCAATAAACTCGGGAAAAACCTTTATATCCGCTCCTGCCATAAAAGCTTTTTCGTTTCCCTTGATTACCACAACTGTTACTTCCAGGTTTTCTTCAATAAGCTGACAAACTTCACTTAGTTCTTGACTTACTTTATCGTCTAAAACATTTAAAGGAGGATTGTTTAAGGTAACGATAGCTATCTCACCATCTTGCTCTAATTGAACGACCCCTTCTTTTTGCATTTCAGGCACCACTTCCACCTCCCCGTTTGAAATGTTTATTTTGTCCAACAACAGCACAAGAACGGACAATTTGCTGGATACAGTGTGCCTTTTTGAGACAATGCTGTTTTATTATAATGCAAGTAATATGCCACTTTGCCGCACAGGTAGCCGTAACCGGGATCAAGAAGGAAAAACGCTATTCCACCAGGGATCACGTATTGCTTGTTTATTCATCGGGCGGTGAAGCTTGGGTTTCATGGGTCTCTTATACTTATCCCGGGTAAACATGAAAATACTTGGCAATGATGTTCTGCAGACGGTTTACCACGATAAAAGACTCGCGCAGCATAGATTTTTCTCTTTTGGTCAGCAAGGGGAAGTTAATATAATTATCCGGTTCTTTGCCCCGCTTCATTTTCTCCACGGCGTTTCGAATTCGAAAACCCATGAGGGTCTCATAAGCTGTTTCAATAAACTCCACTTCATCTTTTTTTATAACAGAACGGATTTTCAACTCTTCAAGGCGTTGAAATGTGGAGGTCTTCGTAATCCCCTCACGAAGACTGAATATTCTTAACCCATCAACTAGATGAACACATGCAGTTGCTTTCAAGTTAATTTGGCCTCGATGTTCTTCATTTTTCTCGGTTATGACTTGTCTGAAGATATTTAACGGTGCCCGGTGGCGAAGATCATCCTCTGCCAGGAAATGCAGCGCAGGGGCGGCATTGCGGTATAAATGAGCAATGAATTCCCGAAGCTGGGAAGCAAGGGAAAAATCGCCATATATATGGCGGAAATCAAGAAAAATGGTCATTTTCCTGATATATTGAGGACTTAACTGCTTAATCCATTCCTCATTCATCCTGCGCCAACCCGAGAGGGGATGGCACCACTCTGGATTATTGGCCATAACGAAACCCTCACATCTCTGAAAACCGCATTGTTCAAGCCCACTTACCACTTTCTCACCCAGGATGAGAAAATAGTCCCGGGCCGCCTGGTTTAGTTTTTCTGAACCAAGGTCTTCAAAAATAATGCCATTATCCTGGTCTGTGCGGGAATACTGCTCCATCCGCCCGCTACTTCCCATGTTGACCCAGCTGTACCGGGCTGGAAGAGGGCCCAGTTCTTTTTCTGTTTCCTTTTCAGCAAGCAAAATAATCCTGCGGGTCAGCCGGTCATATAGCTCAGTAACCAAGGGGCAAATTTCCGAGGCATAGGCCCGTTCCGTAATTAAAACCTGCAAAACCCGGTCTATACCTTTAACCGCCTTTGCCAACCCCTCGATACCGGTTTGTGCTTCTATGGAACTTACAATACTCAAGATACCGGACTTGCGGACACTCATTAAGTCACGCAGAGTGACGATTCCTTCCAGAATCCCATTTTTAACCACGGGAATATGTTTAATACTGTAGCGGGCCATCAAAAGAAAGGCCTGGTAAAAATAATCCTCGGGAGATAAAGAAACAAGCTTTCTACTCATAATTTCACCAGCTTGAAGGCTCAAACCCGGTATTCCTGTCCCGGACAACACTTTTTTAACCAGGTCTTTTTCCGTAATAATGCCCCTGGGACTTCCATCAGGGGCAGTTACTATAACCGATGAAACATCATTTTTTGATAAGATTTCTGCAACCTGCTGCACATTATCCTCGTACCGGCAGGTTACGGCAGGAGCGGCCATAATCTCAGATATTTTCATCCTCAAAGGTAAATCTTCTTCAACGTCACTTTCCCGGGTTATCTGAATGGCTTTTTTGTATAGGTCGCGCTGCAACCGGCACAGTTCCAAGGTAAAATAAGAAGAAAACTCCGCGTTTTTTTCCATAAGAGACGTCAGGGCTTCAATCGGGATTTCCAGGCATTGCACATTTTCAACAGCAATTACCGAAACGGGGTATTTTTCTTCAGAGAAGGCAGTTACGCCAAAAACTTCTTCAACACCAATACCGCCAAAAACCACTGGTTGTTTTTTTCCATTACCGGCAAGGATTTTGTTCTCTCCTGAAACAAGGATATAGACCACATTTTGTGGATGTTCACCCTGTCGAATGATAAATGTATCTTTTAAAAATGTAACAAAAGCAGCCTGTTCCGCTAAATACATTTGGCTGTCTTCATCCAAAATGCGAAATGGCTCAACTTTCTTTAAGAGGCCCAGTTTTTCTTTGTCAAAACCTGCTTTCTTCTGCCTTTGCTTTTTAGGCATACTTGCCCCCATGACATTTGTAGTAGCATTAATAATACAAGTTTATTGAATATTGGGGAAAAAAGCAAGAACAAAATGCCACCATTCGACATATTTTGCTGGAAACAACGGAACCAAATTAATTAAAAAAACTTGGTTTAACTCATATAAAAACCACCGTTTATATCCAGGGTGCATCCGGTCATATAATTTGAGGCATCAGAGGCTAAAAAAACAACGGCTTCGGCAATATCTTCCGGTTTTCCCATACGCGGAATGGGGTAGTTTTCCACCCCATAATCAAAGTCTTGTGTCGCCCTTGTCAGTATTGGACCGGGAGCAATACAGTTGACATAAATTCCATACTGGCCTGCATCTTTTGCCACCCACTTGGTAAGGGCAATAATCGCCCCTTTAGATGCTGCATAGGCTGCATCAGAGCGACCCCTCTTTGCTTCCAGGCTGTCCCCGGGTTTGCATAGCGGTCCACCAATTTTCCCGGCCACTGAGCTTAGATTGATAATTTTTCCGTATTGCCTGGATTTCATATGGGCATAAACAGCCTGGATGCATAAAAAATTGCCTTTGGCATTGATTTCCATAGTCCTGTCCCAGCTTGCTTCCGAGATCTCTTCCAGCAAGCCCCTGTTTCCGTGCCCCGCATTATTGACAAGTATGTCAATTTTCCCAAACTGTTCTATTCCCTGTTGAATCATACTTTCCACCTGCTCTTTGCTTGAAACATCTGTTTGGACATACAGGGCGCGGATCCCCTTGGCTTCAACCAAGGAGACAATGTCCGAGCTGCCTTCAGGTTCGATGTCGGCAAGGACAATATCTGCCCCTTCCCGGGCCAATGCCTGGGAAATGGCTCTGCCGATACCATTATTCCCTCCCGTTACAACAGCCACTTTTTCAGTCAAATCAGCTTTCTTTGATACCTCATGCATTTTTTTCCCTCCGTGACTAATTTTTCACTCCATAATTTTTCCATGCATACTTTCATAATTTTACCAACCACTGCGATTAGACCTTTCTATCCCTGTCCTGCCAAAAGAATTCGCGAATTTTCTTTTTGTCTATTTTCCCAAGGTTTGTAAGTGGGATCTGATCCCAAAAATCCACACTTTTGGGAGCGGCAAGACTTCCTTTTCTTTCTTTGACAAAATCAATGATTTCCTGTTCTGTAGCCTGAACTTCCTTGTTCAAATGCACAACCGCCTTAACCGCTTCACCCCACTTATCATGGGGGACACCGATAACGGCTACATTGCTTACCGACGGATGTTCATGGAGAACATCTTCAATTTCTCGCGGGTATACATTGAAACCTCCACTTACAATCATATCTTTCAGCCTGTCCACAATATAAAGATAGCCTGTCTGATCCTGCCAACCCAAATCCCCCGTGCACAACCAATTATTTTTTAAGGTTTCTTCTGTTGCTTCCCGGTCCTTGTAATAACCATCCATCACATTGGGACTTAACGACAGGATCTCTCCCACTTCTCCCTGCGGAACCTCTTCCATGTTCTCGTCAACAATCTTTACTTGGGATAAAATAGTAGGACGCCCACAGGAGGTAAAAATCTGCTTCTCCCGCTCCCGGCTTGCAACCACATGGTCCTCCTTGGGCAGCACACTGATCATCATAGGGGCCTCTGTCTGCCCGTATAGCTGGGTAAAGATTGGGCCAAAGATGTCGATCGCCTGCTTTAGACGTTCCGGTGCAATTGCAGACGCCCCATAGACTAAATTCCTTAAGCTTCGCAAATCATAGGTATGCAGCTGCGGATGCTCCAAAAGGATATAAACCATGGTGGGAACAATAAATGTAGATGTAATTTTTTCTTTTCCCACCATCTCCAGGAAATGATCCGGGTCAAAACCGTCGAGGATCAGGCAGGTTCC
>PWGT01000231.1 GCA_003554535.1 Syntrophomonadaceae bacterium
CAGAAGCAAAAGTAAGCAACCTTTTTTCTCCCTCAATCGTCTGAAGATACTCTCTAGAAGTAACAAAAGGAGAAATAGGCATAACTACGCTTATATCAACACCAGTGCTATCCATATATCTAATCAAATTATCCCGGGAAGCCATAGAAAGTCTTAGCTGATTATCCATGGATATAAGAAGACGCATTGGTTCCGGATAATTCCCTTCTTTCCAAAAAAGAAATTTATATCCCATAATCTCATAAAGGCGGATTAGCAGAGGCGGCATTTTGGCACGATGAGGATTATGCGGAACCCCTGGCAGATTTAGCTGGAGGTGAGTATGAATGTCCAGCACTTTCATAAATTTTCCCTTTCATTGCAATTAGAATAATTATAGTAATGCCCTAATCCTTCATCCCCTTATCTTCTTTAACTATGGGAAAAGTTGCTCCTGCTTCTGGAAACACTGCTACTCTTGCTTTACGCGGAATTTTTTTAACTGCTTTATTTACATTCTCCTGGGGATCGCTGGAATGCATAAAATATCCCATCTTTTTAGCTTCATCAGGGGTAAGGGTAGGAACATAGCAAAAAAGCTCGTATTCTCTCATTAACTGTAAGGAGTAATACATAAGAAATCTTTCTTCCACATTCAACCCTTTTCGAACTCTATCCAAAAATCCTAAAATGCGGGAAGGCCCTAAAAGACGAAGAATTCTTTTCAAAAGCCACTGGGGCTTACTCCCTTCAGGAGGGACAATATCATCCAGGCCTCTTTCGGCTTTAAGAAAAGCGATTACAGTTCCACCTGGTTTTAAAGCGGGCAGACTGTTTCCCACCCCTTTCATACTCTGTTTAAAATTGATATCCATGGGATAAGAGTTAACGATTATAGCATCTACACGCTTTTCAAGATATTTTCCTGCTACCTTTTTGTTAAATTCGACTGCCTCCCGATGGCAAGCTATTGCATCACCGGCAAAAGAAGCAATCACCTTTTGAGAAGGATTTAAAATCACGTTAATACAAAAAATGTAAGCTTCTATCATATCCTGAATTTCTTCCAGATCTTGCCGAAAAGAATTTTCTTCTGCCTCCATTCCTACCCGGTTAAACTTGTATGGAGGTTCTGCAATAATAGCATGGTGCTCTCCTATAGTTTCGGTAGCAGCTACTCCCGGCAGTAAATTTTTTAGCCCACCTCCGAATCCCGCCCAAAGATGAGGTTCAACCATGCCAATGCTAATTATTAAGTCTGCTTCAGCCAGGTGTTTGTTCAAATACACAGGAGTCCCTCTTCTGGTTTTTCCAAAATAACTATTACTATTTGAATCAAAAGCATTATGGTTCTCCCAATATACACGCTGCAAATTTTCAGCCCCGACCTTTTCTGCCATTTCGTCCTCTGTTAATGGAGTATGTATACCCAGAGCGGGTATGAGGACTACTTCTTTTAAATCTGCGCCTCCTTTTTCCAGTTCATCCAGCAAAAGATGGAAATAACGATAAGCTGGCGTGGGGCGGGTATTATCATCAACCACGATAACTATTTTCTTTCCTTTCAAATCAAACGAAGAAAGAGGCTGTAATTGTAAAGGATTTTTCAAAGACTCATTAACCAGTTCCAATTCATCTTTATCAGGATCTTGCTCATGGCCAAGCCCCTTTTCGCTCTCGGGGTAAATTATTTCCCACGTATCAGGAACCTCTACAGATAAAAAATTATCACCCCAGGGCAATTGTATTTGCATCAATCTACACTCCTCTCCTGGCAAATGGGCAATTTTTTTATATAAGTAACATACCATCATAAACTAATTTACCTAATTATTGCTTAAATTGTACAATCATTCAATAATAATATTCAAAATTTCTCCAATTTCAGTTGAAAATTATCAAACTCGGTCTCCTATGTCAAAATAATAATCAAAAATTATTGCATTTTCCTATAACAAACCTAAACTCCCATCCTATTACCTATTTCTAAGCCATTAATCGTCTTTTGCACTTTATATTACCATCACAAGTGTGTTAAGATTGTGAAAATACATAGAATAATATGTCATTTAGAAAATCAGATTTATTATCCCCCTGGAGGAGGAAGACTGATTGTTTTTAAATAAAGCCCTTATTATATTTTTGCCAAGACAAAAACGCTTTACATTCCATTTCATGGTTTTTTTTATTATACTCGTCACCATGCCTTTGCCTTCATCTATCCAGCTTAATGCTTCTGAACAGGACAAAGTAAATTTTACCATTTTACACACAAATGATGAACATTCTGCCCTCATCCCTCGAGGACCGGCGATAGATTATCATCCAGAAAAAAAGGACCCTACCAGGGGAGGGTTCAGTCGATTGGCCACTGCTGTAAACAACCTTGAAGCTCAAAAAGAGGATGAAGAAGTAATTCTAATCAACGCCGGAGACTTTATGGGAGGCACTATGTACAACTGGCTGGCGCTGGAAGGATATGCCCCGGAATTAAACCTCATGCAGGATATTGGTTATGATATTGTAGCATTGGGAAACCATGAGTTTGATTTGGGTCCGGATGTCCTTGCAGATTATCTTGAAGCTGCAGGATACCCGAAAGCCAGTACTAAAACTACCCTGATGGGAACCAATATTGATATTCCAAATCATCATCCCCTGGCAAATAAAGAAATTGAAAACTTACATGTCAAAAAAATTGAAGATGGGCCCAAGATAGGTTTTTTTAGCCTTATAGGATATGATGCCATTAATGTTGTTGTGGAATCGGGACCCGTTGAATTTTCTGATCCCTTAGATACTGCTCGTACTTCAGTGGAAAAATTAAAAGATGAAAAAAATGTAGACCTGGTAATAGGTGTAACTCATTCGGGAATTGAGGAAGACCGTGAAATGGCGGAAAAAATAGACGGAATAGACGCAATAGTGGGAGGCCATAGCCACACTGAAATGGAAGAACCCGAGCTAATTAATGACACCATCATTGTGCAGGCCGGTGAACTCATAGAACATTTGGGAATTTTAGAGCTGAGCTATTTTCCCCATAACGGCGAGTTAAAAATCCGGAACGAGAAAACCGGAACTCCGCATCTTCTACCTGTGGATGATAATATTGAAAAAGACCCTTCTATCAATAAGTCTTTAGAAAAGTACACTAATAAATTAGAAACAATGATTTACGAAATAACCGATGGTGAATTTTCAGATATACTGGAACCAGTGGGTACTTCTGATTTTACTCTTGCTAACCGGCCCTACGACCAGGAAAACCAGTTCGGGAATTTTATTGCTGACGCCATGCGCTTGGTAACAGAAGAAATAACAGGGAAAGAAGTAGACTGCGCAGCCCAGGGCAGTGGAATTATTCGCAATGAAATAGTACCGGGTACCATGGAACATTCCCGGGGAAAAATTTCTCTCTATGATCTTACCGAAGCAGTCGCCCTGGGAAGTAGCCCTGAAAACACACCTGGTTTTCCGCTGGCCTCGGTGTATTTAACCGGGGAAGAGATTAGACGTATAATGGAAATATCTACTCTGGCCAGTCAATATTATGGGAGCAATTACTTCCTGCAAGTTTCCGGAGTCCGCTTCACTTATGACCCAGATAGGGTTATACTTTTTCAAATTCCGGGCATTGATCTCCCCTACCCCTCACTGCGTTCGGTAACCAATGCGGAAATATATACAGGAACTGGCCTTCAGCCCCCGGAAAGTGAAGACTATACTCCTCTCCAAAGGGGAGATGATGAATTATACCATGTAGTAACCGATTATACACTCATTGAAAATGCCGTTCCCCGGGTTGAAGAAGAAGCACCCTGGCTAAACATAAACCCTAAAGATAAAAAAGGCAATCTTATAGAAGACCCCGAAGATCCTTTACTCCGCCATAATGGGGAAATATTGAGCGTGTGGCAGGCGGTGCTTGAATATATGGACCAACAACCCGAAAGTCCTGATGGCAACCCTCAAGTAAAGCCATACTATCAAGAAACCACCAACCGAATTGTAGAACAATATAATACTGGTCTCCTTACGTGGCCTGTGCTTTTTTTAGGGCTAATATATACCGTAGCCCCCTGGCTGTTATTGATTTTCCTTGTACTTATTGGAATTATGGGGATAATAATTAAAAGAAGAATACAATATAAAAAGAAAACACCCACCAGCTTACCTTAATCTTAATATCTTATAACCACTATATTATCTGCTTACTTGACCTAATTTTTTCACGCTTTATTGTTTTGCTATATGATTAACCAGCAAAGTTGCCCGATTACCTTTGGAATTGTAAAACAATCCATCTGCCATCAAATTAACAAGTTTAACCCCCCTGCCCCTTTCCGAAAAATTGTCTATATCGATGGGGTGGTCAATTACTTTACACCATTCAAATCCATCTCCTTCGTCTTCTATTTCCAGCAGGACGTATTCCGGATCTAAAGTTAATTCTAGCCGAACCTTTTTTTGTATATCATACCGGTTGCCATGCTCTACGGCATTAGCCACCAGCTCATGAACACAAGCAATTATCTTATCTTTTTCAAAATGAGGCGGAATTATTTCCAATACTTGATCATAAAGTGGGTTTAATTCTTCTAATTTACTGGTAATCTCAAATTGATGTTTTTCCTGATTATCTTCGTCTATCTTAAGAACCAGGTAAGTAATATCATCATCGCCTACAAGTGATCTGTTATTGAATAAACAGAATTCTTTATTAATTCCTTGGACCACTGCATCCGCAGGAAGGTGGCTATACCGGTAAAAAACCTCATCACAAATATTATAAAACCAGTCTTCTCCATTATTTTGTTCTGTTAACCCATCGGTAGATATAAATAATGTGCATCCGTTGGCAAGATATACCTTTCTTTCCTCAAAAGACATTAACTCCAACGGAATTGAATTATTTATGAATAAACCTCTGGTTTCTAAACTCTCCATTTTGCCGTTTTTCCAGCTAAGCAGTGGGAAATTCTGAAAACCGGCACTGGAATAACTAAATTCATAAGTATTCAAGTCTAAAACACCTATAAAAATACACACAATTTGCTCATCCGGATAATTTTCCCAGAGATAATGGCTGGCCAAGTGTTTTAAAATTTGTTTGGGAGATATTTCTACAGAACTTAGCTGAGCATAATTATCGATTGCCTCTTTAACAAAAACGCTGATCAATGCTCCTTCCAGTCCATGCCCCATTACATCGGATAAATAAAGTATTAGTTTATCCCCTTCCCTGATAACATTATAATAATCACCACCCATTCTTTCTGCAGGCTGATAATGGGCAGCAATAGAAACATCTAGAGCTTGAGGAATTTTAGCAGGCATAATTCTTTCATGTATAAACACAGCTTTATTAATTTCCTCATTTAATTGTCTATAAGCCAACTCCAGCTCTTTCTTGCTCTTTCCCAGCTCTTCTTGGGCTTTCTCTCTTTCAGTTACATCTTTGGTTATAGAACCAAAGATGTCCACCCCTTCTTGCTCTTGTTTAATGGGAAATGCATAGGTTTCAAAAACTCTCTCCTTCTCATTTATGGAGATAGTTTCTTTCACAAATTGGGA
>PWGT01000103.1 GCA_003554535.1 Syntrophomonadaceae bacterium
ATTCATCCCACTGTTGAGGAATATAAACCTTGAAGTCTTCATGGAAAAAAGTTTGATCAAAGTACATAGCAGGTACCCGCCAGGTAGCTACGATTCTTTGCATATTCCATGGCCAAATGGAAATATCGGTGGTAACTAAATACTGCCGAATACGACGTCGAAAACCGTTGAACCCATAATATAAATATCGCCCAGGTAATGTTTTAAAAGGATTACCTGTTGCTTTACTGGCCGGACACCATGCCCAATTCCCCTTCCGCCTAAACAACATTATATGAACCGGAATTTTGTAAGGATGTAAAAAACGATACTGATAAGTAAGTCCCTTATAAAGCCAAATAGTCACTTTATAGCCTCTGTCCTTGAACAACGGAAGCAAAGAGTATAGCTTATTTTCATGTTCTGCCCACATCTGAATATCTACATCTTTTTCGTTTTCAAATAGTTTCCCTTCCCGCATAAGGGCCAGAAGAACTCCACTATCTATGCAGTAAGGCACATCATGTTCATTTAATATATTTATAAACGACTGGTATTCAACATTTTTAGGCGCCTTTGTTCTTCCTAAAATATTGCGCAAAATACTTCCTCCAAAATTTGTTTTACTATGTTTAATTTCCTTAATCCTGTTCTCAAGTTAACAGTTTCTCCCATACTTTCTTTCCTTCAGGAACACTTTGGAGCATTAATTGGGCCTTTTTTAAATTTTGAATAGCACCATCTAAGTTTCCAGAACAAATTTTCTTATAAGCCTGCCTTACCAGATGATAGTCAACATACTCAGGCCATAATACCTCTGTATTCTCACTAAGAAAAGCATCAAAGTCAGGGTCTGGTTTTCTCCACTCCCCATAGTTTTCCCGCAAATATTTATCAACTGGATCTGGTATTTGAATCTGGAAATTGTTTATCCAGATTTTACGTAAATCAAAAGGAGTATTCTTCCATCTTACCAGGACACTATCATGCCAAACATTGTCATTTTCTCTGTAAAATTTGAATAAGTCAACACTTACCCCGCTCCTATGTGAAACAGAAATCTTGGAACTGTATGGATGAGTTATCTCAAATTTAAAACGAGTATCCCGTAAGAAAGCCTGGTATAGCTTTTCCTGATTCCATGAATTTTCCCAAATACCTACATCGATATCATTGTCATGCTCTAACGGCTTACCTTCTCGCACAATGCCTAAAACTGTCCCTGCGCATAAAAAGAAAGGGATTTCCGCTTTATCCATAACTTCTTTTAAATCATAAATAACTCCCAGGCTGTTTTTACCGCCCAAATTTTTGGAAGTCAAATGTGGAGTTATTCCTTTTTCTACATTCAACAAAATAGCTCTTGCATATAGATCAATTGCTACATCAAACCGTTCCACTCTAGAAGCAGCATTAGCTAGAGGACGCACAGCTTTAGCAAACAAACACTCATCTCCACCTGAAGCTTTATCCCAAGTAGATAAAATTTTGTTTAGCTGTTCTTCATTTTGACAATTTTTACATACCGCCCACAGCACTGCCATAGAAGAGAATTGCTTTTTAAGAACATCTATGGCAGTATGATCGGCAACTTCTGCCTTTTCAATAGCATACTGTAAATTTATCTTGCGAGCTGCTATAGAAGGATTTTCCGAGTCCAGATTATAAGCATGAAGAGCATAGTGATAAGCAGTTTTGAGATTTCCACAGAATATATCGTATTCTGCCTTCATTTCATAAAAATAAGTGCTTTGGGGATACTTATTTATACTAACTTCCAATAGTTCCTCTAAGAAGCTATCGTAGCCACAATAAAAGGCAGAACGTACAGCCAATTTGCTTGTTGCCAGTGAGTTGAAATCAATTTGTCCCTTATGATAAAGATAATCTGCTAAGCCGCATACAGAATCTTTTTCCTTTTTGTAATGCATCAAAGCGTATTCCCGCCATTTTGATGGCGGGAATACAAGATAAACCGGATATCTGGATACTATTTTGCTTGCTCTGCTTTTTAAACTCACTCTCTTAATAACTTTAACCACTTCCTTATTATTCTTTTCCTTAATCTGCTAATATGCCTTTGATATGCTATTGTTTATATAATCTATCTACTCTATTTTTTCCAGTGCTTCCTTTATATCTTCCGAAACTGCAACTTCGCCACCGAATATCGTTACTTTATTCACTTCTGCCTTGTTCTCCAGATATTTTTCTACTTCATTACTCAAATCGGTAGACGTCGTTAACAACACAGGTGCTTGATTTTGAGCAGCATAAACTCCACCACTTAAAGCATCCGGGAAATTATCCCCTGTTGCCAGAGCAGCTTTAGTTGTAGTTCCTACAAACTCTTCTGCTATTTCTACAGCAGTCACCCATCTATTATCACCATAAATTCTTTCGGTGCCTCCTGCCTCCTCTTTGACTTCTTCACTTACTGCTGCGGGGCCACCAATTACATTTATTTCGTTTAAATTATTTTCTTCAATATAATTTGAAGTACTATCACTTAAATTTTCTCCATGGGTCAACAAAACAGGTGCATTTCTTACCGCAGCTACGCCAGAAACCGCTACTGCATCGGCAAAGTCTTGGCCAGTAGCTAAAAATGCCTCCTGAGGATCGTCAACAAGTTCTTTAGCTATTGCTATTGCTGTTTCATAGCGATTAGCACCTTCAAGCCTCCTTACGTTATAATTTTTCTCTTCCAGTTCATTTGCTACATCTTCAGATATAGCTGCTTCGCCTCCCAAAATGTATATTGTATCTCCAATACTCAACAATTCATCTATTTTATCTTCTGTATCGCTATGTAAACTGTCAGGATTGGTAAGTAATAAAGGGCCGCCCTTCTGGAAAGCCAAAGGTACTCCTGCCAGGGCGTCAGGAAATTTATCGCCTCGCGCCAGCACAGCTGCATTAGCTTGCTCTGGGTAAACAGCATCACTAATTTTTAATGCTGTTTCAAAACGATCACTGCCATGAAGCCGTTGTGTGCCTATTCTTGCATCATTGTTTGGGGAGTTATTGCTGTTGCTTGCGCCTTCTTTTATTTCATAAACTCCCTCCGCATTAGGAGTAGTCGAAACCTGGACTTCCGAATTCAAATTGACCACAGGGCGCACCCCGGCAGAGCCTAAGCTAACTCCAGTATAATAAAACCCGCCTTCAGAAATAACGTACCTGATAAAATGAGCCCATCTGCTACTGGGGGAGCGAGTCCAATAGCGCCAAACTCCAAAATTGCCAGGAAGCTCAGCCAGTCTGTCCTCATCATCTGCTCCTGAAAAATATGGATATACGTTTCCCACCTCATAACTCCAGTTATGTTCAGTATCACCCAGTTCAGTAGTAGAGGGAATGAAAACTTTGTCCTCGGTGGTGTAAGAATCCCCTTCTTCCCATTCTTTGTTGGGGATAGTAGTAGAAATAACACTATCTTGAAAATCATCAGAAAAAGCCCCGTAAAACTCCTCATTCAACCAGGGACGCAAGCCATAGGTTGTTGAGATATCAGAACCACTTTCTCCCCAATGGTTGTACCCCCGGTCATGAACATGGGAACTATCATCAAAAGCATATCTACCTATAAGTTCTTCTGAAAGTAAAGTTACCCCACCCTCTCCATAATGGTTTTTAGCTACCACTATCCAAGTTACCGGCTTATTTTCATTATCTAAATCTTGATGACGGCTATAATCCCGTGCGGTGCGGTGCTCCCACTCCCACGATTCATCCACGACCTTATCGCCTATGTCAAGCTCCTCGAGTGACTGAGTATCGGCAGCTTCCACTGTAGAACCTAAGCTGCGATTATCTTCCCCTGGTTGAAATGGCAATGCTTGCCATAAAAGCAATCCCGCTACTAACAACAAGCTTAAATTACACATCTGCTTAAACAAAAACGACATTTTAGCATTACTCCTTTCCTCTAATTTAAAGTAAGTTTAAAATTATATTTGAGACTACACTTACTATTTAAATATTAGAAAAAACTTTAAGCATTTCCTGCCAAATTACGATATTTTTTTAAACTTAATAACTTTGTTCAAGTAAAAAAAATGTTATATACTTGAAAGGCAGGTTTTAATAAACATAATCGCCAATTTAACTCCCTTAGAAACTTTACATCAAAGATATGATGTTTTTTAAAGTCTATAAATGCAGGGAGATACTATAGCTATGACCGGTAAAGAAGCTGCAGAAAGAGAAATAAGCCAATTGCAGAGCAAATTGATGAACTTGGGTTTTGTTCACCGAGCCCTCACCGATCTTCACAAACTAGCTGAAAACAATAAAAATCCTCACAAGAGAAAATTGGCTGCCCGCGTGTTAAGCATATGGTACGGAAGAATGCGTAATATAGAAGGTGCCCAAAAATGCCTTGAAATTTTGGATATAGCAGCTGAAGAGGAAGATGACCCCGATGTATTGAGAAAAATAAACATTATGAAAGCTGAAAGCCTTGCATTGTTGAGTGAATTTCAAGCTGCCCAGGAATTAATCCAAAATGAGTTAGCCCATAATATTCATACTGATTTGTATCTGGCAGCAGCAAACCTGGAAACTACTCCATTACAACGAATTGGGTGGATCAATAAAGCATTGGAATTACACGATCTCTTTCCTATTACTTTTGATACGAACTCACAAATTGCCGCTTTTGATTGCTTACAAGGTGAATATTTTCCATCAAACTATAAGTCAAACGAAAACTTACAACCTAGAGTTTCAGTAATTATGCCCGCCTACAATGCCAGTAATACTATTCAAACTGCCCTGGGCTCTCTTCTGTCCCAAACCTGGAGTAATCTGGAAGTAATAATTGTAGATGACGGCAGCCAAGACAACACTGTCCAAATCGCCCGGGAATACGAG
This sequence comes from Syntrophomonadaceae bacterium, assembly GCA_003554535.1. The sequence continues at coordinate 4,858 of PWGT01000103.1, forward strand.
GCAGAGGACCCTCGAGTGAAGGTAATTGCCAACTCTCAAAACAGAGGGCCATACGTGGCACGAAATACTGCTTTAGAAGCATCTTCAGGAGAATTGATCTGCTGCCACGATACTGACGACTGGTCTCATCCTCAATTGATTGAAACCCAAGTTTCACATTTACAGCAAAATCCAGAAGTGCTGGCCAATACCTCCAAACAGGCTCGAGCAACTCCCGAACTGCTATTCTACCGTCGTAACAGGTTCGGTTACTATCTTATAAACAATTTACCCTCTTTCATGTTTCGCCGCAGCCCGGTCCTGGAAAACTTAGGGTGCTGGGATAGTGTGAGATTTAGCGCCGACTCTGAATTCATGCGGCGCTTGAAAAGAATTTTCGGGAAAGACAAAGTAGTAAACATGGAAACAGGACCTCTATGTTTCCAAAGACAGCATTCATTATCTTTGACCGGACATGAATACTTTGGTGCCGAATATTTTTATGTGGGAGCCCGAAAAGAATATTACGAAGCCCAGCTTTATTACCATCGCAGTTTCAAATCACTCTATTATCAATTTCCCCAGCTCAACAGGCCTTTTGCTGTACCAGAACCTATGTGGCCCTCAAGGGAAGCAAAAGAAAATCAAAAAAGGCATTTTGATGTGGTATATGCAG
>PWGT01000066.1 GCA_003554535.1 Syntrophomonadaceae bacterium
GCCAAACTTCGGCCACCACGTGACCCGCAGCCGAACGAGCTGTAGCTGCGTGCCTGGTCTTGAGGCCTACCACCCGCGCCGGCATATCCATAGCCTGGGCCGCACCTGCCATGACCACGCTGTACTCCACACACCGGAAACTGGCCCCGTCTTCCGCCTCCTTAAGAATCACCAGAGGGTTTGGCGAGGAAGGCTTGTTCGAACCCGAGTGGCTCCACCGGCTGTTGACCCACCCCGCCAGGGCCGCCACCTGCTCAAACTCATCATCAATGTCTCCGATTACATCATCCAGCTCATACTCGGCGCGCAGCTGAGCCGGACCCGGATCGTCCGGGCTGTGATATAGCAACAGACTCTGCTCCCCGTCACCCGCTCCTGCCCACTGAACGTGCGGGACCACCATGAAGGGACCGGCGATCAAAATGAGGGCCAACGACAGCGTTACAACCACTCCCAACGCTGCCCACCCGCAAAGGTATCCCATCACCAGCAGGATGATACCTATGGCGATGTAAGCGTACGTACTACCGAAATAGCTGATCCCGAACAGGAAGAGCAGGATACATCCCGCAATTGCTAGCGCCGGAAGACCGAAGCGAACAGTCGGGTGCTTCTCAAGCATTTCGATTATATTTTTCATTGACTCTGTTCACCTCACAAAAGATAGAAATTTATCTTAATAAACTAGCTCCATAAATTATCAACTAAATAGCCTGCTCGGGTTCACCAAGCAGGCATCACCTTAAGGCACCAAATTATCCTTTTTGGGCAACCGTATGATTTTGTATATTTGATATTAAACCTTCCGATTTTTATCTCTCTTGTTTATTTATGTTAATTATACCGAGTAATATCACCACTAGCAACGGTATTTTTCAAATTAAAGATATATATTTTGATACAAGTTAAATAAAGTATACTTGCTACATATTTTGCATACATACTCCTTAATTCTAGCTTTAGCAATTACTTATGTGTGTGACAGTGGGGACGGGGCAATTTTGTCACATAACATAACTCATCACTCAGCAGTCAAGCCTTGCCCCCCAACTTAAACTTCCCTGGTTTTGCAGCACATCTAACAGGAACTATCATCCAATTTTATTGACCGATCACATCCCACTAAGCAAACAACTCCGCATTGGGAAGGGCGGCAACCTCATTTTCATCCAGTAACCGCTTCAAAGAATAGTGCAACCGGTCGAAGAGGGTGGTCTCCAGGGAACCTTCAAAAGCTTCCCCTTTCTCCTCCAGATTGATAATCATGGCCTCAAACTCAACGGTGTAGGGAGTACATTGATAGCGAAAACGCTTCTTGCGGAATTCCTCAATAGAACTGACGTGCCGCACGGCAAGAAAAACCGCCCCCTCTACTACCCGATGGAAAATCAATCTGTAACCTTAATAGCCACGCTATCTCAATTTAATAATTCTGTCAATTATACAATAAACTCTGTATATAATCTCCCTCCGGCATTATTATGCAGATGCCACTTTTTGTCTTACCTCCTTAGATCAATGCCTCTAACACTTCTTGGCCAGGTAAGTTTCGGCTTTCACCATAGCAGTAATTATGTCGTATATTTTTTCAGGGCTTTTTTTCATGCTTTAAGGATTCTATAAAAAAGTTATATTTCAAGACCTGCCCCCAATCCCTCTTATTAATTGCCTAAATCGGCCAGAGAGATTGAAAAGTTTTATTTCAAGACCTGACCTTTTATTTTCCGGAAAAAGCAAAACATATAACAGATGTATATGGTATAATATACATATGGCAAATTATAAGTATACTTCTTATTTTGAAAATGAAGTACTGCGTAAACGCCCTTACTTGCTAAAAGAATGGTGTATTAAAGTGATAGAAAATCCGATTGCTTTAGAATATCAAGATAATAATCGTATTCGGTTTTGGGGTGAGGTTGATGAAGATAGAAGGAAAGATACTAGGAGTTGTTACTCTAAAAGATAAAATAACTATACATAACGCTTTCCCTGATAGGAGGTTTAAACGATGAAGCTTAATTACTATGCTGATACTGATTCATTGTATTTTGATTTTTCGGAGAAGGCTAGTGCAGAAACAAAAGAAATCACTGCAGGGGTTAATATTGATTTTGATGAATCAGGGGAAATAGTAGGGATTGATATAGATAATGCCAGTAAAAAACTCGATCTTGATGAATTCAAAATAAGTAAAATTCCTGCTCTTATCCATAAAGAGATGTCATAAAGGAACGGACCTGTTAAAACCATCTATTTTATCAAAATCCCGATCATAGGAATATATTACCTCTTGCCCGCTTGTTAGCATGCTAGCTGCAACAAATGCGTCTGTCCAATCAATATTTTTTTCTATATAAATATCAAAAGCCTGCCTGATGATGGACTTACTATTGCAACGCATACCCTTTAAGCCAACAACCGGGAGAAGGAGTTCACGTATTTCGGCTTTGGAGACTCTATAAAATTTCTCAAGTGTCCACACAATATCAGTTAAAATGATATCTGGTAGATAAACCTGTTCCCTGTTTTCTTCTACCCTAAGCAACAGCATTTCACAATCCCGGGCCATTTCTGGCTCATCATTGGTAAGAAAGCGGAGGACTATATTAGCATCTATTATCGGACTTTTTTTCATTAGCTAATTCCTCCATTGCCTGATTTCTGGCATTTTTAAAATCTTGCTTGCCTTTAACCGAAACAGCCCCTTTTAATTTCCTTATACCTTCTTCCTGAGGAATAATTTTATAAACTCCTTGCTCTTCCTCTGCTATTTGAACAAAAGAACCGGATTGAATGCCTAGCTTTTTCCTTACTTCAGCAGGCAAAGTAATTTGGCCTTTTTCTGAAACTTTAACGTAATATGACACTATTTCACTTCCTTTACTTTCAATTTAAAGTAATGCTTAATTAACACTATTATAACATGCATTTTAAAGTAAAGAAATAGCTGTATTTACGCGGGGAGTACGGCTTAAATAGCCGCCGGAGGTCTCTTTCTATTTATTACCCCCGTTTACCTACTAAAATTATACACACCCTTTACGAAGTGTATATGCTTTCTTCTTTGCTCTTTCTCTTCTTTGGAAATTTGAGGGTCGAAGGTTACTTATTTATATTCCCGCATAGCAGCCGAGCCGTCGTTTACTTCCAGGTCATCATATCCCATTCCCGTTAAGGAAAGTAGCGCAGCTTTTAATGAAGTACTTCCATTTTGGTCAGGATCATAGTATGATAAATCTTTAAAAAGATCATGCAAATCCCTTTTTGATCAACACAAACCCCTATGAGTATAAACACTGCAAGTGATATGTGCAAGTGATATGTTGCGGTTGACTAAAAAACCTGCTATTATTCATAAAAAAATCTGGCAAAGTGAGTAATATCAAGTAAATCGAACTTTGTTAGCCCCAAATTCCAGGGATGCTGTCTCCAATGAGAAAGAACTATAAATTGGGGTATGGGGGTGGTGCAATCAGCCTTCTTTTATTAAAGACTTAGGAAGTAGATCTGTAAGTGCTGCGAGCAGTCGCCAAGCTTCTGTTTTGGTAAATCTTTAAAATTAGGAGGTGGCAAAAATTGTTAAGAAAACAGGCAGTTTTTATTGTATCGTTAATTATATTACTGGTAATAATACTTGGCGGTGCAATTTATCCCGATTTTATGAGATATGTTGTTCCCATTGTCCACGAATATATACTGGGTTCATTTACTTGGCTTTACTTCCTGGCTACTTTCTTTTTTCTTGTATTCTGCATCACCCTGGCTTTTAGCCGTTTTGGCAACATCAAACTGGGGGGTGATAACGAAAAGCCCCAGTATTCTTACTTCGGATGGTTAAGCATGCTTTTTGCTGCCGGGATGGGCATTGGCTTAATATTCTGGGGTGTCGCCGAACCTCTATCCCATTATTTAAATCCTTTAGACCACATTTCAGCTTTTAGCGGTGAAGCTGCCAGTTTTTCCATGCGTTACAGTTTTTTGCACTGGGGCCTTCATCCCTGGGGCATATACATTGTGATGAGCTTGAGCTTAGCTTATTTTACCTTTAGAAGAGGAATGCCTCCCTTAATCAGTTCTTGTTTTTATCCTTTATTAGGAGAAAAGATATATGGCGGATGGGGTTACTTTATAGATATCCTGGCTGTTGTGGCCACAATTTTTGGGGTAGCCACTACTCTTGGCTTAGGAGCAAAGCAGATTCACGGTGGGCTTAATTTTCTCTATGGCATACCAGATACCATTCATGTGCCCATTATCATTATCATAATAGCTACCGCTTTATTTATGCTATCGAGTATTGTTGGCCTTGATAAAGGATTTCAGTTTTTGAGCAGAACTAACATGGCTCTGGCCGGGGTGTTATTATTACTTATTTTATTCCTGGGGCCAACGTCCCATATACTTTCTGTATTCAGCAGTACCATGGGCGATTATTTGAACAACCTTCTAAAGATAAGCTTGCAAGCCAACCCCTTCGAAGGGTATGAATGGACGAAGTCATGGACTCTATTTTACTGGGCCTGGTGGATTTCCTGGTCACCATTTGTGGGGGTTTTTATCAGTCGTATTTCCCGGGGAAGAACCATAAAAGAATTTATTGGCGGCGCATTAATTGTTCCCACTCTATTAACCTTCTTTTGGCTTAGTGTTTTTGGGGGAACGGCTCTACATATGCAAATACATGAAGGAAAAGAGATCGCAACTCTGGCCTATCAAAAACCTGAACTGGCACTTTTTGCTATGCTGGAGTATTTGCCATTAGGGGGATTAATATCATTGCTTTCGATCATCTTGCTGTCAGTGTTTTTTATTACTTCAGCAGATTCTGCCACTTTTGTTTTAGGAATGATGACTTCCCGAGGAAGCCTTACTCCCCCGCTATCTAAAAGACTTACCTGGGGAAGTATTCAGTCAGCAGTAGCTATAGTTTTACTTTTTACGGGAGGGCTGACTGCCCTGCAGGAAATGAATATTAGCACGGCACTTCCCTTTTCTGTAGTCATGATTCTATTGTGTTATAACCTTTATGCAGCCCTTCGTGAAGAACAACCTACTTGACTTCTTTTAACATTTCTGCACTAAAAATAAGGCAGGGGAGAAAAGCAGGGAGACGGTTCTTTTGCCTTTAGAAAGAATTGGGGCAGGCAAAAGAACCGTTCCTCTGCCTGCCTGTGCCTGTAACTAATTGGATGGCAAACTCGACAGCAATTGGTCCGGCAGCTGATCCCGGTTATTTGCGGTAACTGTGATTACTTTTGCTTCCGGATGTGATTTTAGGGAATCGCAAAAAGGCTCACTGCGAGACATAATTGTTGCTACCAGAGGCACAGAAGAATCCATAACTTGTTCTATCACTCTCCTGAATGTTTCCGAAAAAAGCTCCATCTTCCCGATTTCATCTATTAAGAAAACACCGGGATTA
>PWGT01000184.1 GCA_003554535.1 Syntrophomonadaceae bacterium
GGACAAGGGACCTGCCCCCGCGTCCCGGGATAAAAAAAGAGCAGGGGCTTCCTGCTCTTTTAACTTTGGCTTTCCTATGGGATCATTGTCACCCTGTTTCTTACCCAGAACCTTCTCAGCAGCATCGGCACCACCTCCTTTCGTAGCACCGTTACTGCTTCTAGTTTCCGGGCTATCCCATATTACTATGGGATCAGGGTCAACCTCCCTCTCAGCCAAAACTTTCTTCTCAACATTGGCACCACCTCCCTTAGTAGCACCAATCCTTTCTCAACTCTCTCATTAACATCCTATGGGACCATCGTCACCCTGTTTCTTATTAGGAACTTTCTTCTCAGCATTGGCATCACCCCCTTGAGGCGATTACCAACTTATTTTCTGCATCTATCTCATCAGGAGTTTGGCCACCGGGGCCAACCCCTGTTCAATTCTTATTATATCTACCATATATTCTCATGTCAATACCTATATCTCCAAATGTGACTATTTATTTAAAATATAGTACTCAGGGTTTTATTTTCGGCAATTAGCCTGCAAATGCTTCTATTATCTTTCTTCTCTATAAATAAAAGGGGGCCCAGAATGCTCCATTCTGATTCCCCCACATCCCCCCATATTAGAAAATGGTTTAATATAATAATTATTTCGCAAGTTTAAAGAAAACGTGATTACCAATAACAGCAGTAACTTTCTGTTGTCTAACCCATTGATTACTCGATTTTTGGGGGTTGTAAAAACTTATAGCACCCCGGGAAGGATCTTCACCTCTCAATGCTTCTTCAATAGCCTTAAAAGCTTTGTCATCTGCTGGCTGGTTGATTCTACCATTTTTTACCGGGCAAAACTGATGATAACCGGCAATAACTTCATAAATCATGCTTTCCAACTCGTCAGGATACACCTCACACTCCAGCCTGTTTAGTATAGAAGCAGCTACAGCCACCTGCCCTTTAAATGATTCTCCCCTGGCTTCAGCGTGCACCAAGCGTGCATATAAATCCATCTCTTGTGGACAAAAACCCCATTTTTCTTCTTTCTCTTCCTGTGAATCTTGTATATCTTGCTTATCACGTTCCGCATCAACTGCATTTTTGCTTTTATTAAATTCATTTTTCATTTCATCTTTTTCTTTTTTTATTTTTTGCTGCTTTGAACAATCATAAGAGGAAACAACTCTCAAATCGAAAAGAGTTCCAACCTCATCCCTATTTAAAATCTGCTTGATTCTGTTCTCTGTAAGAGGTTTTAAGCTCTCTTCCTTGCTGCCCCCAAAATTAAAACTCGAAGCATTTGCCACATTAGAAGAAATAATAATTAAAAAAGCTATAAAGACAGATAAAATACCGCGCCAATTAATTAAATTAGCCATCTTAACACCTCCTTCCTGATTGATCTATTTTTACTAAAACAAAATCCCTGCTAACTCCTTGCTAACAGAAAGACAGTGCTTTTCTAAGCTAAAGCTTTATTGACTAGAGCTTTATTGGCAAAAACATGTTGAAATTATACTTAAAAACAAAATGCCGCTCAAACAACAAATTAATGGTTAGCGGCATTTAAAGCTTCATTTTAACTACCAGGACCCAAAACATAAACCTTTTTATCAGTTTCAAACTTAATGGCAAACAAGTGAGAATCCTGGAAATATAAAGCGGTTATTGTATTTTACTTCTCTGCCCATACTTAAGATAATCTATATTATTCATAATCCATACTTTAAATAAACACTTATAAGTTAAAATAGAGACAATACATCAACAGGTGATTCCACCAGTATTTCAGCACCATTTTCCTTTAATTCCTGGGCAGAACGAAAACCCCACAGAGCACCTACAGGATACATACCTGCAGCTACAGCCGTTTGCATATCAGTGCTGGTATCACCCAGGTAAACAAACTTAGCCGGTTCAATCCGAAGCTGCTCTGCTATAGCTAAAGCTCCTGAAGGATCAGGCTTCCGTATGACACCTTCCCGCACGCCTTCAATTACGGCAAATTTCCAGTGCGGAAGCAGTGTCTCCACAGTTAAGACCGTAAACTCATAAGGTTTATTGGAGAGAATGGCCTTCGGGATATTTTTATCTTCCAGGCCATTTAGGAGTTCATTCACACCAGGATAAGGGCAGGTAGTGTCCTTCCAGCAGTTTCGGTACTCTTCTTGCACCAAATTAACAACCTCTTTAACATGCTCTTGTTGGCACTTTTCTTCCGGTAGCGATTTGCGAACCAACACTTCAATTCCATCCCCTACCATATAACAGTATTGTTCAGTGGAATACTCAGGATAATCGTATCTCCTCAAAACAGCATTAACCGATGTGGCAAGGTCTTCCAGGGTATCTAACAATGTTCCATCCAGGTCGAATAACACAGCTTCAAACTTCATATTCTAGCTCCCTTCTTAAATATTTCATAAATATTGCTCATAGGATAACAACAAAACTTTTTCAATTTATTATTCCTCTTAAGAGGAATTCCCAAAAAAATATCGAAAAACTTGAGTTAATGAATATTTTAATATATGGAGATATGGACATTTACCCATAACTGCTTATACAAATAATTGGCTAACTTTGCTCCAAAATCCTTTATTTAATAACATTATAAAATATAAAGAAGGAGGAATAAAAATGGTTAAAGTTTATGCGCTTAGTACATGCCCCTGGTGTAAAAAAGCAAAACAGTTGTTGGAAGACCAAGGAGTTACCTACGATTCTGTAGACGTAGATCTTCTGGAAGGCGATGAACAAAAGGAAGTGGTAAAAGAAGTAGAAAATTTAAGCGGAGGAAGAACATTCCCCGTAACTGTTATTAACGAAAAAGTAATAGTGGGTTATAAAGAACAAGAAATTCTAGAGGAACTCAAAACATAATAAAGCATTATTTGAAGATTTAAATACAACCTCTTTTTAATTAACTTTTATTATTTAATCCATATCAACCAATTGAGCATCCTGGTTGAAGAAAGTTTTGTAACCAAAATGCATCAGCGTAAATACAGTCAAAGAAACGCTACCGAGTAAACCAAGCATAATGGCAATTTGATACTCTATTGCCACCAGAGGTGATACCCCTGAGAGTATCTGGCCAGTCATCATACCAGGTAAAAATACTATTCCCATTCCCATCATAGAGTTGATCACCGGCATGGTAGCAGCATTAAAAGCGCCATTAACCACTGGCCGGGAAGCTATATATGGAGTAGCTCCCAGCATCAAAGCACCTTCTACCGTGTCTTTCTGTGCCCGCATGCCGTTTACCAACCTTTCTGCGCCCAGAGCAATCCCGGTCATTGAATTTCCTATAAGCATTCCAGCTATGGGTATTAGATACTGCGCTTCCCACCAGGGTTCTATATTTATAACTACAATCAGGAAGTATAATATAGGCAAACCGGTTCCCAGGAGCATGGAAAAAGCTATTACCGTTTTTAGCTTACGACTTATTTTCACCTTGATCCGCTGGTAAACATTATATATTGCGAATAACTCCATTAAACCCAGAACCCCCAGGGACAAAAGAAAGTGGTTTATATCAAAAACAGCCACCAAGACATAACCCATTACCAGCAATTGAACAGTCATGCGCAGGGCAGAGATGAATATCTCTTTTTCACGGCCAATACCCTGTTTCCAGGTTATAATCAACACTATAACTAAAAAAGCATAGGCAGCAACAAGCCGCCACCATTCAATTTCTACTATATCATTCATGGTTAAGTTTGGCCTCCTTTCTATTTACTACCTGCCCATCCCGGATTTTTATTATAATTTCTCCGAAACGTTCTGCTATCTCGGCAGAATGAGTGACCAATAAAACCGTCTTACCATTCATACGCACTTTTGAAATCACTTCTTTTATAGCTATCTCTTCAGTTTCATCATCGAGGGCAGAAGTAGGTTCATCCAAAAGCAAAACCTCCGGTAACATAAGCATAATTCGGCAGATGGCTAACCTTTGCTTTTCACCACCAGATAACACTGCCGCATCCTCTTCCAACCCTTTATTTAATTTCATACTTGTTAACACGTCATAAAGCTCTTCATCGCCGGGGATAGACTTTTCTGCAAAATTCAAGCCAGTAAGTAAATTTTCTCTTATAGAACCAGGAAATATTACTGGATTCTGAGGCAACATAATAACCTCTCTTCGAAGGTCTACTGGATTAAAGCTGCCAATATCTTTATCTCGGTAATTTATTTTGCCTTCATCAGGGGAAATCATTTTGTTGAGATGTTTCAATAAAGTGGTTTTGCCGCTTCCACTCTCCCCTACCAGACAAGTAACTTTACCCTGTGGAATAACAAGTTCAGAAATATCTAAGATGTTTTTATACTTAATATTTTCCAAAACAAACATATAGAATCACCTTTCTCAACCTTTAACCTTTCAGGAAAGCTGCCTGCCCTTATTCCCCTAGCTCTCTTACCAGTTCAAAGGCCTTTTCGCGGGCTTCTTCCAGAACCTCTTTTCCCGGGAAGAATAGGCAAGAACTACATTAAGAGCAGTCCCCCTATGCCAAAAAGGATGAAGATTACAGCGGAAATCCAGCGAATCAACTGTTTCTTATGTAATACCCGGGAGATATAATTTCCAGCTAAAATACCAAGAAGATCGGCCAGTACCATGCCAGTGATAACTCCCAGAAATGTCTGCAGGGGGGAGCCATAGTTAATCACATAAGCTATAGTAGCCAGTTGGGTTTTATCCCCAATTTCAGCCAGAAAAAGGACCGCTGCTACTGTCCCCAGCGGTCCCCAGAAAGATTTGTTTTCTACAACTTCTTCTTCAGTCGATTCCTCATCGTCTTTATCAAATAATCTCCACACTCCAAAACCAATAAAAGCAGCTGAAGCTAAAATCTGAATCAATTCCAGATCAAGGGCTGTTTGTAAATAATAACCTAGCAATACTGCCAAACCATTGTTTATGACGGTTGCCACCACTACCCCGGCCAGTACCACTTTTATAGAAAAGCGTGTGGCCAGGGTCATGGCAAGCAATTGCGACTTATCGCCCATTTCGGCAAAAAAGACCATTAAAAAAGCGCCTACAAATATCATCAAAAGGCTCCTTCAGGAATAGCCCCGGTTATTATTGTAATTCTATTATAACAGATGCCCCAGAAATGCATTGACAAAGAAAAAGTAAATGAATAGCCCGCTAATATCCTTAATAGTAGTTATAAACGGGTCTGACCCGGCAGCCTGATCAGTGCCTATTCTTACCAAAATATAAGGAACCAGGTACCCCAATGCGGTAGCAAGGGTAATAGTCAAAGCCAGAGATACTCCCACTGCCAGTCCAAAATTGGGTTCCTGCTGCCAATAAGCAGCAATAAAACCAGCAACTACACCCATTAAAGCTCCAATGCTTAACCCGATACCCACTTCTCGCA
>PWGT01000061.1 GCA_003554535.1 Syntrophomonadaceae bacterium
ATTTGGCTTGCTATCGTTAATTTTACCGCTGTAATGGCACCAAATGCCCTCGCCTGGAATAATGTTATTCTCGGGGTAATCGTCGCCATTTACAACGCCTATTATCTATTTGCTAGAAAAAACGTTGATGTCCAATCTTAATGGTCCTATTTTATGTCTTCTAAAAAAGCGGCCGCTCCTTTTAAGCCGCTTTTTTCCTATTAAGGGTTCCACTTGACCTAAAGCTCGTTACGTAAGTAGTAGTACCATTCCTCCAGGTCGTTGATTTCCTCGTCCCCTATATATGCCCTGGTTCCTCCCGGCCCTACCCGGCAACGATAAACCATATCGTTAGCAGTATTCCAGGCGACATAAGAGATTTCCTTGCTGGTATTGTCAACGGCTCGAAAGATCAATACGGTATTATTTTTACTAGTCTTAATTCTTTTATATCCCTTGAAAGGCTTAAGGTTTTCTCCCGCTTCTTGTTGTAGCAAGTTAGGAATACCTTTTAAATAATGAAGATATGTGCTTTCAAAAAAAAACTTATCCATATTTGCAACAGTATTTTTATCATATAAATTGGTCCATTTATTATCCTTAAAGACAGCCCCACACTCACATGTGAAAGGTGATGAAGAAAACTCAATTCTGCACTTGGGACATCTTCTCATGTAAACATCTCCCCGCTTAATAAACAATATATTATGATGGCACTAGCCGCTATAATAAATTATCCGCAATTTTGTTCCTTTGTCAACAATAATCTGTTTTCCTCATTAAACGAAACCTTCGTTGTGCCTGTGATATCAAGGCTTTGGTCTCCATGCACTTCTTCCTTCAAAGAAGTGGTAACCCAGATTCTTTCCAAATCGCTCGTGCTATTAATTAATACAGCACGTATAGTGTCCTCATGTTCAATTAGCCGAAAAGCTTTCTCAAAAACTTCTTTTTCATCAGCCAGGACCATGGGTATTTTAACCCCATCTATCCACCGTGAAGTCAGGGCGTTTGTGTAGGTGGTTTCAAAATCTATTTTATTATATAACGCCCGGGTAATAAAATCGGCCATCCCTACACCATAAGCATTTCCAGCACTCTCTGCGGTCAAATCCAGGGCTGCAAGAAACTGCATTTCTTTGTCTTTCCTCCCGCCTGTGCGTCGCCAACGGCCCACTACGTTTGTATCCATTCCTGACCCAGAAATATCCTTGCCCATATAACGGATAAATAAAATATCTACCGGGGAAAACGGAATCCCAGGTAAAAGCTTTGAGGCTTCTTGTAACAGTAGTGGTTCTTTGGAAAAAAATGCTGCGCTGGGCAAAACTTCGAGACGGTATGGCTTTGAAAAGGCATTTTCTATAATGCCAATGCCCAGCAAGACAGGAGTTTTTTGAAGTAACATTCCTGCTGCCTCGGGTATACTCTGCTCTAACCCATAGCGGTGCATACTTACTGCCCCATCCTGCTTACCCAGGCCTACAGTCAACATTTTTAATAAACCGCTTTGAACAGGCCCTGACATAGCTGTATGAGGTTTGATTCGATTCACCAATATTATTCCTTCGGCCTGATACGCATTTTTATCCATGAATACTGGGGCACCATTTTGCAGACAACCAACCTGAACGGTTTCCATAGAGGAAATAATAGATGCCTTCACTTTTTCCTCAGTAATCCCGTGGGATTGCGATACTGCCAACTGCCCTGCCGCAGTGGCACTCCCATGGCTTCCCATGGCCGGGACCAGAAAAGGCTTCACCTGCCTGTTTTTGAGCCAACTGACCAAGCAGGAAATAATCTCTGACAAAGAATCGATGCCCCGACTTCCCACTGCAATAGCAACCCTTTGTCCGGGATGGAAATGCGAAGCTATTTCCTTGGAATCCAGCTGCTGCAAAAGTTCATGCTCTACAGAAGTTAAAGCCTGGTCGTTGATTACCTGTTTCACTTCAAGCCATGTAGTCTTACTGATTGCAATACCCCTTCCTAAATACGGAAAAGGCCTGTAAAACAGGCCTTTTCCGTCAAATTAAAAGCAACTATTTATGCTTTAAGTTTGCCTCTCTCTTCTCAAGGAATGCATTTACTCCTTCGCTGACATCCTCTGTCTGGAAAGCCTGGTCAAAAAGATCCATTTCCACCTTGATAGCTTCATCCAGGGACATATTCATGCCCCTATTTACCGCTTGTTTAATTAATTTAATGGCAGCACCTGCCCTGGAGGCCAACTTGTTTGCAAAGTCTTTACTGGAGCTCAAAACTTTATCGTGGGGCACAACCTGGTTGACCAAACCATTTTTTAATGCTTCATCAGCGCTAATCGGATCTCCGGAAAACATGATCTCTTTAGCCTTGGAAGGACCCACTAATCGTGGCAATCTTTGGGTTCCACCCGCTCCAGGGAAAAGAGCAAGTTTTATCTCGGGAAGGCCTAGCTGGGCTTTTTCTGAAGCAATCCGAATATCGAAAGCAAGAGCCAGTTCAAGACCACCGCCTAAAGTAAACCCGTTAATAGCAGCAATAGTTGGGATCGGGAAGTTCTCCAGGTAGAGCAATACTTCGTGCAGTTTTTTCGTAAAGTTGTACGTTGCACCCGGCACATTAAACATTTGAGGGAACTCCTTGATATCTGCCCCAGCCATAAAAGCCTTTTCACCCGCCCCGGTTAGAACAAGGGCGCGGCATTCTTTGTTTTCTTCAATCTCCAGTAAGCATTCTTTCAGCTCCATAGCAACTTTGGAACTCATAACGTTCATCGGAGGATTGTCATTGGTAATTACAGCAATATTCCCTTCCTGTACCCAATTAACAAAATCTCTAGCCATAATAAATACTCCTTTCTTTTATTGGTATTCGTAAAAACCTTTTCCTGTCTTCCGGCCATAATGCCCTGCTCGAACCAGTTTTCTCAGCAAAGTGCAAGCCCTGTATTTGGAATCCCCAGTCTCCCTGTACAAAGTGTCAATAACCATCAGAAGCGTATCCAAACCAATAAGATCAGCCAGGGCTAAGGGACCGATTGGGTGATTTGCCCCTAAAACCATTCCTTTGTCAATATCTTCAGCACTGGCAATCCCTTCCTGCAGCACAAAGATTGCTTCATTTAACATGGGAACCAGGATCCGGTTTACTGCAAACAAAGGAGCTTCTTCAACAGCAATCGGCTCTTTGCCAAACTGCTTGGACAAATTAAAAATTAATTGAAATACATCATCAGACGTATCGTTTCCTCGAATAACCTCTACCAGTTTCATTACCGGAACTGGGTTGAAAAAATGCATTCCAACTACTTTATCAGGACGCTTCGTAATCGAGGCAATTTCAGTTATACTCAATCCCGAAGTGTTGGACGCAAAAATCACATCCTGGGGACAGGTAGAATCTAGCACTGAATACAGATCCTTTTTAATCTCCATGTTTTCAAAGACTGCCTCAATAACCAGATCAACGCTGGATAGATCGTCCAGTTCTGTGCTGGTTTTCATCCGGCCTAAAATTGCGTCTTTTTCCTCAGGTTTCTTTCTACCTTTTTCAACATCCCGGGAAAGGTTTTTTGTAATTCCAGCGAGCCCTTTATCAACAAATTTTTGCTCTACATCGTTTAAAATTACATCAAATCCGGCTTGCGCTGCAACCTGGGCAATACCGCTGCCCATTAAACCTGCGCCAACTACTCCGATTGTTTTCAACGACATTCAAAATCTCTCCTTGTTTTTCTTTAAGTAAAGTGTTAACCAAAGCCCTGCCAATAGCAGCCAAGTCTTATATGCCTTGCTGTATCACCTCCTGCTGTTAAAATCTAAACTTTTGTTCTTTTCTATATTCTACAAAGCCTCCCTTTTCCCTGCTTAGAAAAATGGGAACAGACCAGGCTTTTATTATTGATTTTTTCCTTTTTCTATGCTATATTAGTCAACAGCAAGGAACTTACATGTCGGGGTGGCGGAACAGGCAGACGCGCACGGTTGAGGGCCGTGTGGTTAACACCATGTGGGTTCGACTCCCATCCCCGACACCACAACTATGCGCATTTTTTTGCGGAATTAATCCGCGAAGAAGTAAAAACCCGCTAACGCTCACTGCGGGTTTTTACTTTTTTCCTGATATTTTGTTAGGGAATATTCTTCACAATGAACTGTAAAGTTTTTGCTTAACAGATACTGATTGTTCGTCTCACTCTTTTTCGGCAGAGTTGGGTTCATAATATTATTCGGGGGCAGGGGCAACTTTGAAGCTTTTAAGCCGGAAGGGTTCTGTCCAGGGGCTGTAAATACAGGGGAATAAATCGGATAAAATATATTGTCCCAACAAATCTATACTACTTTTCAACATTAATGATCAAATTTGTTGTATCCAATCCAAAGTAATCTTTTACTTCTGGTGTTATCTCTATCTCGATACTACTACCATCTGAAATATTTTCAAATTTATAACCTATCGAAAAACCAGTTGCTCCCTCTGCAGCTTTTTCATCATGAACTTTTTCATCATCCAAAATTTCAATATCGTTTAAATTATATAACCAATTTTCATGTGTTCCAATTCCGTGAGCACTTAAATCAGCGTTAGATGCTGGTTCTATATCCCCTGAAAAATGTAAAACAAATTCAGAACTGTCGATTGTTATCTCTCCATCGCTTGAAAATTCTTTTTCTTTACTTTTATCGTTTTCTGAAACATCAACCTGAAGTTCAACATCCCACAAATTACTTTCATGCTGTAGTTCGTAAATTTTTTCCTCTGATAATATCTCATAAGCTATTACATCTTCATTTTGAGCCATTTCAAGCAAAATATCTGAATAAAATTCCGTCCTATTAAGTTGACGTTCTTTTGATTCTAACTCTTGCTTTAGATTTTCTATCCTAGACTCTTTCCTAGATAATTCATCTTTAAACTCTTCTTTTGTCTGTTCTTTTTCATTTTTTAAGTGCTCCACTTCTGTTTTTTCTTCTGGAGCACAACCTGTCATAAAAGCAATTAAAGTTGTTAAACTTGCTACCATTATTAAATAAGTTAATTTTCTTAGCGACAAATTAACACCTCACATTTCTTCAAAATAATTAATACACATAATAGATCTATTTTCAAGCTACAATCCTCCCACTTCGAATAAAATTATTAACAAAGCAGTGACTACTGCACCCCATACGCTGACTAGATATTTGGGGCACATAATCAAGAAAATGTGTCTTATTCCTTTAATATTTTGTTAAAACTTAGTGAATTTAGCATCCAGCAACACGAGGCACGGCTTAAAAGCTTTTCGTCGTTATTCAGGTTTTTCGATAGCAAAA
>PWGT01000008.1 GCA_003554535.1 Syntrophomonadaceae bacterium
AAACCCTTGATTGCTTCCTCATGTGTACCTTTATGGTCACTCATATGATCAGCTCCTCTCAAAAATATGGCTCTGATCACATTCTATTTTATCAGAAATGATTTGTCCAGTCCTTAAATATGATTTCCATTTACTGGATCACGAAAAGAAATTGCACCCATGTCAAATGTAGCAAGGAAATGGAAGACAACTCTCCGTCAAAAAGTGACAAGAAGGATGGTATCGAAGGATCAGGTTAAAAAATACAGTCCTGCCCTTGCTGACAAAAAAGCGCTTGTCAGCGCCACATGTACAATCGATGAAATAGTAACTGAGTTGTCTGAGGTAGTTGAACGTGAATAATAATATTTGTTGTATCTTTAAAATAGTAAACTTTGCGATTCTTAAATTTTTGCTAGTTTTCCGGGTGGGGCGCGAACAGCGAATGAACAAATCGAACAGCAACTTACGATAACCGCCTATTATGTAAGAGGCGCATTATGCACTGAGCTTAGAGAACCGAAATGATTTCCTGGGGATTGATAAAACATAGCCAGGATTAACGGCAAATTATACTGGCGCTGATAGCAGTATAGCTATCAGACAATCTCCTTTAACCCTTTCTTGATATAAGGTGCGATGCTGCGCTTGAACTTGATCAAGTTTTCTACAAGCCACTCCTTTATCTCCGCCAACTCGGCTGGATCAGCTTCAATTGAACCGTGCCTGTAAAACGAAATGCGGGATGCTCTTTTCTCTTCAAGCGGTTCCCAAACCAACTCACCGCCAAAGTTAGCGTGGATTTCTTCTTTGCGATCATGCAGGTAGTTAAACAATGCCTAGTTTTTCTCGATATCGCCAAAATCTATATAAAGCTCTGTGCGAACTTTTTCACCCTGCACAAAAGTAGCGTTATAGCTAACTCCGGATGCCCAGGCTGAAAAAGCATACCAGTTTTGCGGCTGCCCGACCTTCGCGTTGGCGTAATTGTGCTTTTCCCTTAAATCATCAATCAGTTACTGGAAGTAATTGCGGTAGAGCTCGCCTTTTTCGGTTATAGTCGCACCTGCCTGCCGCTTCCGTGTTTCTGCCATTCGATCGGTGAGACAACAGGCTTGAAAACATACGCCGGCTTAGAATCATCTATTTTAATTGCTTTGATTACAACCCCTGAAAACAGGGTTTCTTCTTCGGTTCGCTGGTTCAGCCATTCCAGGGCCTGCCTGTGTTCCTAGCGGATATGATCGGCCACCCAGACAACGGCAGAGGCATTAAAACCCTCAGAATATGTAAGCAGCTTTCCTAAATGATCATGGTCTGTTTGTTTTAACTGGTTTTCAATGATAACAATGTGGCCGGTGCCTAAGTCCTTGGCCAGAAGGTCCAGGGAAATATCACCTACAGTTGCTTCTTTTTCTTTAAGATCCAGTTCCACGCCAAATGCTTCGCCAAGGGAGGCTATGCTTTCTGTAAGCCAGGGTGTAAAGTCGTATGCTTCTTTCTCCCAGATTTCTGTTGGTTTAAGTCTGGTTAATTTGCCGAATTGCATAAATGGTCCTCCTGTATAAACTCCGTTTTGATTACCATACACTTTTCTTCAGTTCTAATGTTATTCCTGCACATGTTCAGGTTATGAAGTCTTTGGTAGAATGATCGCTAATATAGGGGCGGGGCGCGAAACGTAAACCCTTGCGTACGAACAGCAACTTACGATAACCGCCCTATTATGTAAGAGGCGCACCTTGCGCTTGCGGCTTATAAGCGCAGGCCGATTGCATAATACCGTGTTATCGGACGTTGCCGCGCAACCCGGAAGCCTACGCCTCGCCCTCCCACCCCAAAGTGCACAAAAGCAAAATTGCGGCGGTAGACCCGCGCCGCGGGCTCGCATCCAAGGGCACACACAAGTGTGACTGGCCCCAGGAAGCAGGAACTTTCACAATTTATTATTTAAGGGAAAAGGATTATTATGTAGGCTAAAGAATAGATTAAATACTTTCAAATAAGGGATCAAGTGATTACAATGACAGAAAACGGTATATATGAAAACAGTCATAGAATATTTTTTTACGAAAAACAATGGTTTGAACATATATGGGATTTTATTAGGAATAATTTTCAAGAATTAATTACTTTTTTTGTTTTAACAGGTACCCTCTGGGGATTTGTGCTAGTACTAACAGAGGCGTTAGATAACAGGGCAGCAATTGGAGAATTTGCATTGCCTGTAATCATAATTGGTGTTTTAGCAGTATTTTATAAAGCATATATAAAATGTATTACCTATACACCAGAAACACTCCAAGAAGAGAGTGATGCTGTAAAAATAATTTTTAGAAAGCAAAAATGTGGGTGGCAGTATGCTTTGGCTTGGCAAATGCTTTCAGATAGAATTGGCAATATTAATATGACCCTTGAAAGAATAGATAAAGGTGCGGAATTTATCGAGCCAGCATATCTTACATCTGAAGATTATGATGAATGGTTAAAATTACGACCTATTGCATTAACAAGGCTTGTCCATGCATCTATGATTCAATGTACCGATGAACTTCCTTCATTTCTTGCAACTACTAAACATGAAAAACAACTTACAGAATTGAAAAGCAGGATATTGGCTTTAGTCCAACTGTATGAACATACAAAAAAATACGAGATTGAATGTTATCAAATTGTCCCACAAGAGCAATTTATTAAACTCCATGAAATGACATATGGGTGGACACACCCAATTCAAGAAGGAATAAATGAGTTTATGAACATATTGCTTGCGTTAGCCAATATTGACCGTAAACTGCTTAAATTAGGAGAAGCTCAAGTACCAGACTTTAATATTGTAATTAGAGTGCCAGATAATGTGGAAGAGTTTTGCGGGCGGCTTGATGAGATAATCTCGCAGAATTAAAACATTTAGTCACGCAATTTAATGCTAAGTATAATATCACCCAGGAGGATGTATGTATGAACTACTGCCATTCTTGCCTCTTCATAAGTTATTGGGTTATCTTCTTCGTGGATTCCTTTGTTAATCAACTCTTGTAAGTCGTTAATGTAGCCGATAATATATTCTACAGAGGAGATCGTAAGTCTTGCTCTTGTATCTGAATCCCCACATTCATCAATAATTGCAAAAAGACGATTTTTATAGTTATCGCCTGAAACGTCAAGCTCTTTTCCCGATTTAGTTTTAAAGGCTTGGTCGGTGGGATGTTTGAAAAGTTCATCAGCTAAGCCGGTTATAAGTCTTCTGCATGTGAGCACTGCTTGAGCCCAGCTCTCTGGATCTTTAGTATTTAAGCTATCATATATTATTTGGAGTCTTCGGAGATTTTCTGGCATAGTTGTTGTTAAGTGCGCATCTACCTCTGCTCGGTAATGATGGAACAATTCTTCTACCTGACCGGCAAATTGTAACTCATTGTATACTGTTAAAGCATAGTCATAATAATTACTTCTTAATATATTTAAACGTGCTTGGGAGGTCCTTATATTATTCAAATAATTACTGGCCGAACGTGATATAGTTTCTGTTAATCTGCTCATCGCAAGGACTGCCATGTCTCCACTAACCGACGTCCCAGCCGTTGAGAAACATTTTAATGCTTCTTGTTGTGAAGCTGTGAAAGATTCAAGTTCACCAGCAGTTTGACGAAACACCTTTTTTGCTGAATCTTTATAAAAACCCCTGCCTTTTTCCCAGGCTATCTCAAATACTTCATTTGGCATTTGTGATGGGTAGCCACTAGTTTCATATCTTAACCAAAGCATTGTTTTCTCATCGTTCATTAATCTAGCAATTTTTAAACACTTTAAAGCTGCTTGCCCAATTGCAAGTGAGCTATCTTCTAAACCGCTCAACACGTTTCCCGCTTCCTCTTTCGCTTTTTCTAATCTATTCATAGTTCACTTCCTTCAATTGGTTTTATAAAGTATTTAGCAAAGTTAAATAAGCAAATCACCATAACCAGAAACTAACGTTCCAATTACAATAAGCGTTACAGCAATAATCTTATAAGGTAATTTTGTTTGAATGTATAAATGGCCGTTAATTAATTTCATGCTTCGTTTAACATCAATGTACGCAACATATGCACCCAAAACAATTATGACTGCGCCAGATCTTTGTGTCCATTGGAAGCCTTGCATGTTAAGATCGAGAATTATTGAAACTGTTAAGATTATTAAAGAACTAATTGCCGGCAAATACCCGTTAAGAAATAATTCTTTATGTGTTTCATCTGGTGGTGTATTCATGTTCACCTCTTTGTGTTCCTTGCTCAGTTTTATGCTCCTGAACATACTTATACAATGTCGGCCTACTTACCCCAACTAGCCTGGCAAAATCAGTAGCCGTAATATCACTATTTTTCCACATCGGGTAATACTTCTTGAAGGTCGGTGGGATTTCCCGCGGTGGTCGCCCAATTGGCCGGCCGGACCTGGTGCCGTAGCGTTTCGCCTTGGCCACACCCTCGCGAATCCGCTCGCAGGTCAGCTCGCGTTCCATTTCAGCCACTGCTCCCAGGATAGTGAGCATAAACTTAAACATGTTATTGCTGTTGCCGGTATTAAAACCTTCTTTTATGAAATGGACCGTGACCTCTTTATCTTTAAACTCCTGGACGATTTGTCTTAAGTCATCAACATTGCGGCCCAGCCTGGAGATACTTTCGACGTAGATACTGTCGCCCTTCTGGGCTTCCAGCCTCAGCCTGTTCAGCTGCGGTCGGTCTGCTTTAGAACCGGTTAGCTTGTCACAGTATTCCCGGTCTATGTTAATGCCCTTAAAAGCTTCTCCCTGGCGTCTTAAGTCCTGCTTCTCAGTGCTGACCCTTTTGTAGGCAAAGTTCACGCTTGCTATCCCCTTCCGCTGTTTTCATAATTGTAGCACTGTTAAAATAAAGCTGCAAATATTTATTTACAAGGTAACGAATATGAAGAGGCTTATTTATAGCGGTTTTTGGATAATGGGGTCGGTGAAAATTTGATGTTAAATTAAACTATAGTTTATTTACCATTATACCGCCTGTTTATAACAGTTTGCTGAGAAGGCTAAATCTATTCTAAGGCAAATTCTATCTAAGATAAGTCCATGCTAATTAACAATAACAAGACAGTAAGGACTCTACATATAAAGAGCGATTCCATATATTGACCAATTATATCAATTATGATATATTATTGAGGAAGGGTATAAACAGTTTATGAATATTAAGTGGGAAGTCGAATACTATGTAACAAAGACCAAAAAATTATTCTGACCAATGGTTTTATAAAGAAAACACAG
>PWGT01000060.1 GCA_003554535.1 Syntrophomonadaceae bacterium
GCACCAAAAATAAAATTATTAATAGTTCTGTTCAGAATTATATAGCTCCACTTTCTTTTAATTTTGCCACCTCTTTTTCAGAGAAACCCAAGACCTCCCTTAAAATTTTAGAAGTATGCTGTCCTAATTTAGGTGAACTTCGAAAAACTTTACCTGGAGTTTCTGATAGTTTTACCGGTATTCCGGAGACACTTATTTCTGTGTTTTCTTGAGGATGCGGAATACTTTCTAACATATTACGGGCCAATACTTGAGGATCTTTTACCAGATCGGGAATAGAATTTATTGGCCCGCAGGGTATTTCAGCCCTGGTTAATTCTTCTATCCACTCCCCGGTAGTTTTTTGAACAAGAATTTTTTCCAACATTCCCTGCAAGTAATCATAATTTTTTACCCTGGAAACATTAGTATCAAAATGCGGATCTTCTCCCCATTCGGGATGACCCAGTACCTCACATAGCTCTTTCCACAACTTATCATTACCCACTGCAATAATTATGTGACCATCTCCAGTCTTAAAAGAACCAAAAGGAGCTAGTGAAGGATGCCTGTTGCCCACAGGCTGCGGAATTTCCCCCGCTGTCAGGTATCTGGCAATATGGTTTTCCAGTAAAGCTACCTGGCAATCGAGCATGGCTACATCAACTTTTTGACCTTCCCCGGTCCTCTCCCGGTGTAAAAGAGCCATGGCTATACCATAGGCCAAGTTGAGCCCTGCCGCAAGGTCACCAATGGATACTCCCACCCGGGTTGGTTCTCCACCCTGCTGCCCGGTAACACTCATAATACCTCCCATTCCCTGGATAACAGCATCATAAGCGGGGCGATTCTGGTAAGGGCCACCATGTCCAAATCCTGATGTGGAAGCATAAATAATTCCTGGATTTATCTTTTTCAAATCTTCGTAACCAAGCCCCAAATTTTCCATTACGCCGGGACGAAAATTTTCTAATACTACATCAGCGTGGGAAACCAGTTTGCAAAAAATATCTTTACCTTCTTTAATTTTGAGGTTTAAAGTCATGCTCTTCTTATTCCGGTTTACACTCATGAAGTAAACGCTCTCTCCCTCATAATGGGGGCCAAATTGGCGAGAATCATCTCCACCGGTTTCCGGATTTTCTATTTTAATCACTTCCGCTCCAAAATCAGCTAGTTGCATGGCACAAAAAGGGCCGGCCAGAACTTTCGTTAAATCAAGGACTCTCACATCTTTTAATACCATAGCATCCTTTTCCATATTCTTCTATATTCACCCCAAAAACATAACAGTTTCTCTCAAAAACTCCTGAAGAAAACATCACTCTTTATTTAAAGCAATTTCGAGGCAAACCAGTTAATTCCTTCTCTGCTTTTCAAGTCAACTCTTGTAAATTATAATCATTTACAGTTAAAATTAAAATTTAAGGAGTTATTTGAAGTTAATTAAGAAACTATTTAAAGCCACAAATCACACAATCTGATTTAAATTGTAAATATAAGAAGTGAGAGGTGCTGTCATTTGAAATATCGCAATTTAGGCAAGACCAATCTAAAAGTTTCGGAAATAGGATTTGGAGGCATCCCTATCCAGCGAGTTTCTTTTCCTGTGGCAAAATCAATTATTCATCAATTATTTGAAAAAGGCATTAATCTCTGGGATACTGCTCGGGCATATAGCGACAGTGAAGAAAAAATTGGGGAAGCTCTTAGTGACTTACCCCGGGAACAGATTATTCTTGCTACTAAATCAAGGGAAAGGGAAATTACAAAATTAAAAGAAGAAATTGATTTGAGCCTTAAAAAACTGCAAACTGAATATATTGATCTTTATCAGCTTCACAATGTAAGCAACTTTAAAGAACTCGACTCAGTTTTTTACAATAATACAATAGAAGCCCTGAAAAAAGCTCAACAAGAAGGTAAAATCAGGTATATAGGGCTCTCTTCCCATAACTCGGAAATTGCCATAGAAGCTTTAAACAGGGAAAACTTTGATACAGTGCAATTTCCTTTTAATCCATTGGAAGTTGAGGCCGCTGCCGAACTACTTCCCCTGGCTCAAAAAATGGGCGTAGGAACCATCATAATGAAACCACTGTGTGGCGGAGCTCTGGAGAACAAGGAGTTGGCATTGCGCTATCTACTCGACTATCAGATATCAACAATCATTCCTGGCATTCAATCAGAAGAAGAGTTAACTCAAAATTTGAAAGCTGCCAATAGAGCTCCTTTAACAGAGGAGGAAAAATTCAAACTGGATGAGGAAGTTAAGGAACTGGGCAACCAATTTTGCCGCAGGTGTGAATATTGCCGGCCTTGCCCTGCAGGCATTAATATAACATTTTGCCTTCTCATGCTGGGTTATTACAAGCGTTATGGATTGCATGAATGGGCTAATGAGCGTTACCATAGTCAGGATACCAAAGCCTCAGCATGCCAGGATTGTGGAGAATGCGAAGATAAATGCCCATACAATTTACCAGTTCGTGAAATGCTTAATGAGTGCCGGGAAATCTTTGAATGACATCAAGAAATAATCCGCAGAAAATAATCTCCTGCCAAAAATTTTATATAATTTAGTTATAATATTAGTTTTTAGTTTTGTTTCAACAGCCAACTAGCAAGGGGATCAAACACCATAGTTCTGCAGTAATCAGAAATAAAAAGATCGGCATGAGCCATTTTTACGTAATCATCTCCGGCCACAAAATAATCCTTAACGTCGCTGGAAGATGCCTCTAAAACACTCAGGGCATTTTCTTCAGATACAATGCCATCCGCATTGGACAAAACACACAAAATGGGATTTTTCACTTTTGCCATTTCTCGAGTAAGGTTATGTCCATTGAGGATGAGGTCTGTATTTTTCACCCAGTGAGCCAACTGATAATTCAGCTTGCGATTAGGGTTTTCCACCGCCTTTAATAATTTTTCAGAATAGGTTGTATCAACAATCTCCGGGTGCATGTAAATATAAATTAAGCGGGGAACTTTAATGGCCACAGGCAAAGCAAGACGAGCCAGTTGCCGGGTATGTTTAAATTTTATGCTACCCAGAAGCCGTGGAGAACTAGTAACTAAAAGAAATAGAGGATGAACACCCACCATTCTAAATGGAGCACCAATTCCGACCAGAGAACCTGCTTTCTGAGAATCTACTAAAGCAGCATACATATATGCATAAGCTCCGCCCAGAGAAGCCCCTATCAAATCTACTTTATCTCTATCACTTTGTGTATTATCTAAAATATAATCTACCGCAATTGATAAATCCCCATATAAAATGTCCTGGAGGTAATATTCTTCATCCCCTCCCACTCTTTTCGATGGTTCCTGGTTGCGTAGATTCAAAGACCATACTTCAAAACCTTGCTGAGTTAGATAGTCCTCCATACAACAATCCCAGGGATGATAACCAAAAATATAGGCATTCATTCCGTAACCCGGGATTATG
Organism: Syntrophomonadaceae bacterium; assembly: GCA_003554535.1. The sequence goes on from PWGT01000060.1 coordinate 3,437, forward strand.
GCAAGGGGCTTTAATCGCGGATTATAATTTTGGGGATCATAAGAATGCTTTAAAGCTATTAGCCAACCGGCTTGATTGGAAACATAATGGTAAGTGCTCTTCATTGAAAGTCTCACCTTCTTCATTTGCTTAATTAATTGCTATAATTTTTAATCAAAATCAAGTTACTCCATTCTTTGAGCAACAAAATCACCAATAACAGGTAGTTTAAAGGTTTCACCCTGGTAAGCCTTGTTCATCAAAGTAATCCAGGCCAGCAAAACGACCAGCAAAAGCAAGCCAGCTAAAAAATCAATAATATAAAGTACTAACGAAAACCAGGCAATTTGCCAGGCATCAGTAATAATAAGTATCCAATCTATGCCTGCCAGGATTAAAAAAATTATGGTAGCCCCACCAAAAAAAACTATGGATTGCAAGGCATGAAAGCGAATAAAATAATTTTGTTTTTCTAATAAGAAAATAATCCCCCCGCTTACCCACAACAACAAATAGCTAAGCAAACCTGCCACATTTTCTCTTAAAGAAATATTTTTGGCAATATAATTATTTTCTTCCTCCATGTTACCGCCCCTTTGCAGTTTAATTCACAAAATTACCCGTAGGAAATACCCATAAAATAATCGTACTTATAAACGTACTTATTTTATTATAAAGAAATAATTCAGGCAAAACAAGTTACTCCTAACTTTAATATCAAGATTGTGTTAAACTTGCCTTTCTTCAGTTTAAGCCAGCAATTCATTAATTAGAAACTCCGTTTGTAACTGAATATTCTTTTCGAATTTATCCCCATAATAAAGATCAAAATGACCTCCCGGAAAAGGCACCTCTCGCACATCCTTTATTCTACGAGCAGCTTTTCGCACATCGCTAACCGGAATAAGGGTATCCTCTTCAGCATATATTAGCAAAACAGGACATTTAATTTTTGTGGCATTTCTAACCGGTCTATATAGTGGCATTTTCCACATAATTCGCGCCGGGCATTTATTTTCCCAGCTAGATTCTTCTGGAACAAGGCTCAAATATCCCTCATAACACTCTTCGGTATTAAGGAGAGCGAATGAATGAGGCCTATCTACAACTTTAATCATATGCGGTTCGTTGGAAAGTAACGATTTTCCCAAATCCAATGCCCCGTTAATAATACCTTTGCCCAGGTAAGAAAGAGGAAAATTAAAACTCGTGGATAAACCATCAACAAAGGGAACCTGGGTAACAATGGCAGAAATTTTTTGATCCTTGCCAGCTACTTCTAACACATGCCCTCCACTAAATGAAGTTCCCCAAAGGGCAATTCGCTTTCCATTTACATTACCCAATTTGCGAACATGCTCTAACGCTGCAAACCAATCTTGAATATGACGGAAGGGATCAACCAGGTTGCGAGGCTCTCCCTGACTATCTCCAAAATTACGATAGTCAAAAAGAAAAACTGCCATTCCGTTTTGAGCAAACCTTTCGGCAAATGCAGGAAGCCTGAAACTTCTTTCTGCCGCGATTCCATGAGCCATAACAACCAGGGGCGGTTTTTTAACACTACTAGGTAGATAAAGCCAGGCGGCACATTTCAACCCCTTACTGTAAAAGAAAGTATCCTTAACTTCAAAGCTATCCACAACTATTCTCCCCTTCACAGCTCATTACTTGGTTATTACCACAATGCATCCAAATTAATGCCACCTTTAAAAGAAAACATATATCTGTAATTTATTCATTTTTTCAA
>PWGT01000224.1 GCA_003554535.1 Syntrophomonadaceae bacterium
CTTTGGCCGGCATGTTGCCCGGGGGATTTATGAACAGGCCTTCTGGCCTGCTGAGGTGCCTGAAAAATACATACAGACGATTGCTTCGCTATATCTCCGCCCGGCTCAGTTTACTGCTACTTCGTTGGAATTGGCAGCCATGCATTATTCGGTAGAGCAGGTTAGCCGGCGATACGATGAGATTTCTGTTCCTGTAACCATCATATTCGGGGATTCCGACCAGATGCTGGACTACAGGCAGGATGGCCAAAGACTGTATGAAAGAGTACCGCAGGCAAGCTTAGTCCTGGTTGAGGATGCCGGTCATAAGGTCCATCATACGCATCCGGAAGTTGTAATGGAAGCCATTGCCCGGTTAGCGGGGAAGATTGAACAGTAAGTATCTGCAATAAAGGTGATCGTTGCTCTTGGAAAAATCAGCAGGCCGGCTTTGAAAGGGGAAGCCCGCTATATTTTTTGCGCTCAGCTTTCTTCCAGCAACGTGGAAGTGCTGGAACCGGAATGGCTGCGAGAAGCCCTTGCTGAAAACCTTAGAGCCATATTGAAATTATATGAATAAACACACCATCATTCATCTCGCGCTGAAGAGGCGCCAGGCCAACCAGTTTCCGGCAGTGACCTCCCCCGCTTACAGCAGCTCCTGCCAGTGGGGCTGCCTCGCTAAAGTTTCCAGCTGCTTCAGTTCCTTTTGTAGGGTTTATAGAAAATGTGATGCTTCTTTAAAGCGGCTTTCCTGCATGCTTTGCTCCAGGTCCCGGGCCGCGGCAAAGGCTTAGGTTCACTGCGGTACAGCGCCCTTCCAGGTCCAGGCTGTAAATCAAATCAGCTGACGCAAACGCTCTGTGAAAACTTAAATTGGTTTACTTCGGCGGTCAGTGAAAGATCAGCTCCTGCTTGCAGCTTTTGGTGAAACTTGAAAGCCAAGGCCTGGTGACACTACTGGAAAGGCGGTCCCAAAGCGGACCTAACAAATCAGAGCGGATCATCTTTGGACCCTGGACCGCGCCGGATGATTTGCTTAGTGGTGATGCCCGTGATTATGCTCCCATCACCCTGGATCTTTTGCAAGTCCCGGATGAGTTGGGACTATGGAATAAATATATTCACTGCTACTATGGCTTGGGCTACAAACGTCCCTTTGGTGCCCATCAGCGTTACTTCATTTATTCAGTGGTTACACCGAAGCCTTTGGGATGTTTTTTGTTTGCCGCCTCTGCCTGGACCTGGAAGTACGTGACCTTTGGATCTGCTGGACGGAAACGAATCGCAGTCTTCGTCTACACCTGGTTTAACTGTTGATGACCCCACAAATATTATCAAGATGAACCATATAAAGACGATGCTCTGCGGTCACTTTTTTTGTAAACGGTAACGGAAAAGTTATTTGGATTCCTCATGAAAAATGCTCAAAAAAAGGAATTTTTGCTTTGACGTGGAATTTAGATAATAAATATTCTCATCTTAGGATGTTGTTTTTTTTGCAGGCAAACACCTCTTCGTGCTTTAAGAAAAAACGACTATCTTAGGGTATAAGTTCTGGATTTTACACAATCTCGGATTGTTCACGCAACTCAAAATATACTTTATAAACGCTAGTGAGTATTTGTATATTATTTGTTCAGAGAACTGGGGTATAGTAAAATATAACTATAAATAACTGTAAATAGGTTTAATAGTTACTACTAAGAAAGGGAAAAGAGGAGGCTTAGCATGGCTTATAAACAAAATCATACAGTTCGCCAGATCCTTGACTCTCTTGAAGCCAATGTATGTCTTTTGGACGAAGAAGGTAACATAGAAGAAATAAATAATTCCTGGCTGGAATTTGCTAGGGAAAATAGTGCTGAGCTAAAATATATTGGCAAAAATGTCAATTATTTAGCTGTGTGTGAAAAAGTAGACAAAAAAGATAAAGATGCAGAGCTTGCCAAAAAGTTTGCCGAGGGTATCAGAGCTGTTATAAATGGCCAAAAATTAAGCTTTGAAATGGAATACCCCTGTCACTCTCCGGATACACCGCGCTGGTTCAGAGGACTAGTGACCCTGTATATTGAATCAAAACTAGGTCATAAACGAAAAGTAATAGTTTTTCACGAAGATATAACCGAAAAAATACTTACTGAGAAGAAACAGGTTTCAGCGGATAGTTTTTTGAATAACACATTAGATCTGGTTGCCTATCTAGATACTAAATTAAACATTGTCTGGGCCAACCGGGCTGCAGGAAGCTCAGTAGGTAAAACTCCAGCAGATATAACCGGAAAGAAGTGCTATGAAATATGGCACCAGCGCGAAGCACCCTGTGAAAACTGCCCTGTACAAAAAGCCTTAAAAGCCGGCCAGCGAACAACCGGGGATATTGTAAATGACTCGGGCCAGAGTTTTCATATAACAGCTTCACCTGTTAAAGATGAAAAATCAAGCAAAATAATAGGTGCTGTAGAAACTACCATTGAAACAACTGAAAAAAAGGAACTTGAGCAGGAGCTGTCTCTTAAGGAGAGAGCTGTAGAAGTTTCCTTTAATGCAATTGCCCTGGCTGATCTGGAAGGAAACATAATTTATGTAAATCCTTCTTTTTTGAGACTTCTTGGTTATGAAGACGAAAAAGAAGTCCTGGACTTTTCACTTCAGAATTTTTGGCACGATTCAGAAAAGGCAAAAGATATATTTAATACTATTTTGAGCGAAGGAAAGTGGAGTGGTGAACTTTCTGTTAAAAGAAAGGATAATGAGCTGATAGAGGCAAATCTTTCGGCTAGTTTGTTTCACGGTGAAGATAATGCGTACATTACTGTTGTAACCTCTTTTGCTGATATTACAGAACAAAAAGAAACAGAACGCTCCCTTGTAAGGTTTAGAAATGCTTTAGACAGTTCAGCCGATAGCATTTTTATAATCGACTATCCAAGTTTCCATATTTTTGATGTCAATAAAGCTGCTTGTACAGAACTTGGGTACTCTAAAAAAGAGTTTATTCAAATGACGCCTTTTGATATAAAGCCCTTTATTTATAAAGAGGAGTTAAAGGAAAAATTCTTCCGGGCCGTGGAACGTTCTCCAGCAAGGAAAGATCTACCCCCAAAAACTCTTCACCCGGAAACTTTTGAAACATACCATCAAAGAAAAAATGGCTCTATCTTTCCAGTCGAGATATCTCTTAGATATTCTGATATCCCCGAAGAACAGTGGTTTATTGTCTCTGCAAGGAATATAACCGAGCGAAAAAAGATAGAAGAAGAACGGGAGAAAAACGAAACCCGCTTGCAGAGCCTTGTTGATTTATTTAGGTATGACGCAAAATCTGTAGAAGAGTTTATATCTTATGCCTTTAAAGAAGCCTTAAAACTAACGGAAAGTAAACAGGGGCATTTTTATAGTTACGATGAAGAAAAAGAGGAGTTCACCCTGCTAAGCTACTCCGAGGGAGTGAAAGGAGAATGTTCTGTAGAAAAATACGGCGATATTCGCCAATTAGATGAAACAGGGATTTGGGCTGAAACTGTTCGCCGGAGGGAACCTGTTACTATAAATGATTTTCAGGAGGACAATCCTTTAAAGATGGGGCAGCCAGAAGGCCATGTTGAAATTTACAGGTACCTGAGCATTCCTGTATTTAGAGAAAATAAAATAGTGGCTGTTATGGGAGTTGCCAATAAGGAATATGATTATACGCAGACTGATAAACTGCAGCTTTCGCTGTTTTTGGATAATCTATGGAAGGCTTTAGAAAGGAAATGGGCAGAAGATAAAATTCGCTATATAAGTTTTCACGACAGACTTACCGGGCTTTATAACCGTGCATTTTTAGAAGAAGAGATAGAGCGCCTGGATGCAGCAAAGGAGCTTCCAATAAGTATCATTATGGCTGATATTAATGGATTAAAGTTAGTTAACGACACCTACGGCCACAAAGTGGGAGACAAACTTTTAAAGAGTGCCGGGCAGATTTTAATAAATTCTACGCGCAGGAAAAATAGTACACGCAAAAAAGATATAGTAGTGCGCTGGGGCGGGGATGAATTTGTGCTATTCCTGGTTAATACAAACAAGGAAGAAGCGCTAAAAGTAAGCAGAAGAATTAAACAAGAATGTGCTAATTTTGAGCTAGAGCCTGTGCCCGTTGAAATAGCTGTGGGAACCGCTACTAAAGAAGACCCTGATGAACCCCTGGAAATAGCTTTTAAAATGGCAGAAGACAGGATGTATCAACAAAAGTTAACTGATGCTAATAGCGCCAGGAGTAAAATTATTTCTGCTTTACTGGGTACTCTTAAAGAAAAAAGCGATGAAACGGAAACTCACGCTTTAAGAATGACTGAAATGGGATATTATTTTGGAAATATCCTGGAGTTGGATGATGAAGATATGGACAAACTATCTTTGCTTGCTACCATGCACGATATCGGGAAAGTTACTATTGCAGAAGAAATTTTGAAAAAACCCGGAAAACTTACAGAAAAAGAATGGGAAAAAATAAAAGAACACCCTGAAACGGGACGACGTATTGCCCGCACATCGGAAAACCTAATCCATATTGCAGAAGAAATTTCAGCCCATCATGAACGCTGGGACGGTAATGGTTATCCCAGAGGTCTCAAAGGAAAAAACATCCCTTATCTTGCCAGGATGATAGCGATTATAGATACTTATGATGTTATGACCCATGACAGAAGCTATAGAAAAGCATTGTCAAAAAAAGAAGCCTTAGAAGAAATTGAAAACTGCGCCGGGACTCAATTCGACCCTGAACTAGCGAGGATTTTTGTCAGGATGGTTGAGACTCAGGAGTAATAGCGAAAGGGCACTTTGATATGATTTAAGTAACAGCCCAAAACAATCAAAGATAGCTTCAAGAAGGGCACTTCGTTAAGGAAGCGAAAAAAACATGCCGAAAAACGGAGCAAATCAGCGTAATATTGCGTCACTGAAATTCTACGCATCAGGGGACAAGCTCCTATTTGATGATATGTGGGATTTTTTTCTTACCACCAGCATAGCCTAAAAGAGTTGGAAATACTTTTCTTTAGCTATTCGGACTTTAACTCCCTTAAACAAATTTATTATTGCCAAGCCTTCCAGTAGAGGGTAAAATAAAAGTCAATTCTATTGGAATATCTGAATGTATAAAGGAGTGACTGTTTTTAGGAATGAAGAATAA
>PWGT01000016.1 GCA_003554535.1 Syntrophomonadaceae bacterium
TCACTCATTATTATCACCTTTTATAAGGAAGTTTTTAAAAAAGGTCTAACTAAATTTTTCTAAATCAACCTTTGTGTCTTCATAGGCTTTCCTTTATATAATTTATTCTAGAAGAGCCTTATTCCTGCAAATATTATTAATATTATGTAATATTTATATTATATTAAGAATTTGCTTAGACATACCATAAATACCCAATATAAGTAAAGAAGAGTTCCAAATAATTCTAGTTACAGCTTTAATTTTTTAAACTTTTTTGCCCTGAATTAATACTTTTATAGTACTTAGTATGATTTCAAAACTACTCTCTATCTATATAATTTAAGTTGGGTATATTTCAATATAGCACACATGTATATTTGAGAATAGAATTTGTTTAAACTTACAACTTAATAGTTTAGGTGGAAAGCCATGATTCCCGGGCAAAAATGGACGCTTTAACCCGGGGGGAGTGAGTAGCGTAACCGGCCAGAGATTGAGGTCGGTTATTTGTTTTAAACGAGTATTTATCTTATGTCGTGAGAATTTGCATGTCAAAAAATTTCACTAAGGAAAGGAGGTAAAAAAAGATGCGTAAAGTTAACAAAAGGCAATTAAAAAAGGTTAGTGTAATACTGATCGTCCTTGTAATGCTGTTTGGGGTAACTTTATCTGCTCTTGCGGCACAGGGTCCTGGAACTCCCCATAAAGCAGCTCCCGCTGTAGTTAATGAACTGTTAAAGGAAGTTACACATCTAGAAAACAATCATGGCTACTATATTTCCCAGGTAGCCCGGAATCTCGGAAGAAATGCAAGCAGGGAAGATGTAAAGGACTACCTTGAGGAACTTGGTGTGAGTTTTTCATCGCCTGCGACAGCCTCTGCCGCATTATCGTCTCATGGTGAAAAGTTAGATGTTCTAATAGGCTTTGAGGGAACGCCAAACACGGGCCTAATTCGTGCATTTGGTGGCGAAATTTATTATGAATTTACCATTATTGATGTTATCGCTACCAGTATACCTGAAAACGCTATTAAAGGGCTTCAAGATCACCCCTTGATAAGCTATATTGAGCCGGATGCAGAAGTATATGCACTGGAACAGAATGTTCCCTGGGGAATTGACAGGGTGTTCGGTGATGAAGAATATAAGTTTCCAACTTGGCAAGAATCAACGGGTGTAGGCATAGGCGTAGCGGTCCTTGATACCGGTATTGACGGTGATCACGAAGACTTACCTGAACTATCAGGTGGTACCAACACCATTGATGACACAGACTGGGACTCAGACGGGAGCGGTCACGGTACCCATGTTGCCGGCACAATAGCGGCACTAGACAACGATTACGGTGTGGTAGGGGTCTCCCCGGATGTGGACCTCTATGCAGTAAAAGTCCTTGATGATAGTGGAAGTGGCACCGTATCTACCGTAGTTGCAGGTATAGAATGGGCAGTTGAAGAGGAGATTCCAATAATTAACATGAGTCTTGGGAGCAGTAGCTATTCAGAGACTCTTCAAGACGCTTGTAACACGGCGTATGAAGAGGGGTCTCTCTTGGTAGCTTCAGCTGGTAACAGCGGTAATCGCGGCGGTGGAGGCGATAATGTAGGTTATCCGGCCAGGTTCGATTCAGTTACTGCCGTAGCGGCATCTAACAGCAGAGACCAAAGAGCGAGCTTTTCTAGCACTGGCCCAGACGTTGAACTGATTGCCCCGGGCGCAAATATTTTTAGCACGGTGCCAGACAATGAATACACTGCGTATAACGGTACCTCCATGGCCGCTCCCCATGTAACAGGAACGGCAGCGCTAGTTTGGGCTGTGAATTCAGAACTGACAAATAGTGAAGTCAGGGAAATCCTAACAAGTACCGCTGAAGACTTGGGACTTTCGACAAATCACCAGGGCAATGGATTGGTTAGGGCTGACCTGTCAGTTGCAGTGGTTCCCGAGATCGAACCGAAAGAAGAGTACACCCTTACCATAGCTGTCGAGGGTAATGGCACTACTGAACCTGAACCCGGAGAGCATGTCTACCTTGATGGAACAGCAGTTGAACTCAAAGCCATACCTGACGAGAATTGGGAATTTGATAAGTGGGAAATCGACGGACAAGATTATAATGATGATCAAATAACAATCACCATGGATGCAGATCAAGAGGTAAACGCTTACTTCAGTCAAACTGAGCCGCCTGATGTGCCAGCAGAGCTTGTTGTCGAAATCACCAGTCCCGAAGATGGAACAGAGTATACGTGGAACTCCTGGGTTAACATCGCCGTTAAGGTCACAGACCACGATGGTGTAGCTGTAACAGGGACCAGTGTGATGGTTGAAGTGGTTGGTGTTACAAGTTACGAGGGAACCACTGATACTGATGGAATTTATACGACCAGATATAGGGTAGCGAACCGATCACAAACAGGGCCATACACTATCAATGCAGAGGCAACCGTAGGAGAGGATGAGCGGGTACAAGCAGAACCTGTTACCTTTAAAGTAACAGGAAGATAAAGGCTTTTGAGTTTTGGCTATTTGTCAAAAGAGGGAATGTCATAGCGAATGGTTAGGAGAAATTGATTAATTTTTTAGGAGATATCCGAAAAAAAGGAGAGCTTACTATGCGGAAGATTTTAGCGGTACTTTTGGTTTTAATGCTGGTAATGAGTGTTACCGGGTTAACCTTTGCCCGTCCCGCAGTCGGTCCACCGGATCATGCTGCGTCTGGTAGGCAAAATATCGATTCACTTACTTATCTCAACCTGGGGGATTCAATCGCTTATGGGATGAGTTCAGACCCTGGATCAAGTTATTATGACCTTTACTACGAATACCTTGAAGATTTCGGGGCAGTATCTTTGGAGAATGTTTTTAGCGTACCTGGAATCACCAGCTGGGAGTTGTTAGGGGGTTTGTTATGTGATGAAAACCTTCAAGCAGCAGTTTCTGGAGCAGATGTGATTACTGTCAGCATTGGCGGTAATAATTTAATGCGAGGAATGATTGGGGCGTTGTTCTTGGAGTACGACCTTAACCCTGAAGAAGATAACATGGAAAAATTAATGGAGGAAATTATAGATGGAGGAGAATTAAAATGGTATATGATCACAGCAGGCCTGACCGAAATGCTCCAAGATCCCGCACCTGATTGTCCTCTCTGGATGGGTTCTAATCAATTTGTCGAGGATTGGCCGATGATTCTGGGTGCCATCCATACAATTAACCCCAACGTCCATGTGATCGCACTGACTATTTATAATCCCATTGATAAGGACGAAGCCCCGGTGTTCCAAGACCTCATAGAAGAAATCCTTGAACCCATGAACCAGGTCATCCGTGAGAATCAGGGTAGAAGATCCAGTGTGGCTAATGTCCATAATGCATTTAAGCGAAACAGCGATGCTGTAGATTTCAGTGTTGCTTATCCTCCATATTTTGATCCGCACCCGACCAATGAAGGGCATCAGATCATCTTTGAAGAGCTTATGAAAGTCAGAAATCCTATGGCCTTCAGGTAAAAATAAAAAATGTAGATTCTGTTTCAAATCTAATCTATAAGGAGGAGGTAGAGATGCGAAAAGGTTTAGTAGGTTTATTTGTTCTTATCATCTTATTAAGTGTAACCTCCATCGCCTTTGCTGCGATTTCAGATGTTACTGTTGATGAATACAGCAAAACCGTCACTAAAGGTGACTCAATAATTTTCGAAATAACAGCATCAAATGACAATACTGGTCATGCTCGTGGAACAACTTTTAGTATTGTAGACAATGACAAAATTGCAGAGGCTGGCAGTTTCAAGCCTGAAGAAATTGACTTAAGTAGAAATGATACTGCAATTACCATTTTAACAATTGACACTAACGTCCTTGTTCCTGGAGACTATAAGTTTAAAGTTGAAGCATCAGCTCCAGAGCGATCTGGACGTGGGCCAAGCCAAGAGGCAAGTTCAGACATCAGTGATCCAATAACGCTAATTATAGAATCATCGGAAGATATTTCGGAACCAGACCCGATAGCAGTAACTGGAGTCAGTATAGTAGAAGGTTATGCCCATTCAATAGAAGTAGGTGAAACAGTACAACTCATAGCCAACATTGAACCAGAAGAAGCCACAAACCAAGATGTTACCTGGTCATCTAACAATGAAGAAGTAGCTACAGTAGATGAAACTGGTCTGGTAATCGGTAAATCCGAAGGGGAAGCTATCATTACTGTAACTACAGTAGATGGTGGTTATACAGATTCCGCTACTATTACCGTAACTGAAAAAGATACAGAGGAAGGTGAAGTTACTCATATTCACTATGTGGCCTTGGGTGATTCTCTGGCAACAGGAAGTACATCTAGAGAAACCACAACCAGCTATGTACATGGCTTCTATAATTTCCTTCAAGAAGAGTACTCATCAGTTGAAGTAACAATGGAAAATTTAGCCCAAGACGGGGATGATTCATCGGACTTATTAGCCAAATTGGATAATGAAACATTTGCAAGTAAAGTGAGTGGTGCTGATATTATCACTATCAGTATCGGTGGAAATAATATCCTGTCGGCAGGAAGAGATAGTAATTTTTCAGAGATTGACGAAGACCTAGCCGATGAGGGGACAACAGCATTTGAAAATGAGTACAAAGATATTATTTTAAAAATCCGGGCGCTGAATCCCGACGCTAAGATCATAGCTATGACATTATATAACCCGTACAATTCAGTTTCGATAAGGGGTTATGAAGATGATCCGGACCTTCACAGCACAACCGCAGAGTATGTTGACAGAATTAATGCCGAAATCAAAGGTATTGAGGAAGACGAAAACTATATTGTTGCTGATGTCCATGCTGAATTTTTAGAATATGCAGTAGCTGGAAAAATGGGTGATATAACCTATTTTTATCCTCATAGGTGGTTTAGGTTTACCAGAGACCCACACCCGAACCAAACAGGACAAAACCTCATGAGGAAAGTGCACGAAATTGCCTACTCAGAGTCATTTAGTTTTGGTCAAAGTAGTTTTCAGGCTGCAGCATAGAAGTAGCACAAAAGTGCTTTAAATTAAAGAAATGAAATGAGCAAAACCTAATTTAATATAGTTTGTCAGTGGATGCTATGAAATCGGGCCACAAATTGGACGCTTTGACCCGGTGGAGCGATTAGCGTAACCGGCCAGAAA
>PWGT01000097.1 GCA_003554535.1 Syntrophomonadaceae bacterium
ATGAATCTTGATATTAAACTGGCCATAAAAGAATTTTTCCCCCAGGGGTTGGTAACCCGCATTCATACTAATAATGAAGTAACAGCTTACAGCGGTGACCTCAAAGAGCAATACAGTTTTGGGTTGGACAGATTCTTAAACGAAGCCAAAACGCTGGCAAAATTTGCAGAACACCCCAATATGGTAACCGTCCGTGACTTTTTCCAGGCCAACGGCACTGCGTATATGGTTATGAACTACATAGACGGACTTACCTTGGAAGATTATCTTATACGCAATGATAACAAGATAACATTTCAACATGCCTTAAACATAATGATGCCGGTGATGGATGCCTTAAAAGCAGTTCACGATACAGGTATTTTGCACAGGGATATCAGTCCGGACAATATTTTTATTAACACCGAAGGCAGAGTAATCTTAATAGATTTCGGTGCTGCCCGGCAGGATATGCGGGAAAAAAGCAAGAGTTTATCGGTGATATTAAAAGCCGTATATGCTCCTGAAGAACAATACCGTAGCCGCGGCAAGCAGGGTCCGTGGACCGATGTTTATGCCGTTGCGGCAACAATGTATAGAGCTATCACAGGGGAGATTCCCCTTGAATCAATAGACCGTATGGCTGAAGACGAACTTCTACCACCATCGTCACTTGGTTCCTACATATCAGAACAAGCGCAAAAGGATTTGCTTAAAGCCATGTCGGTAACGGCAAAAGACAGGTATCAGGATATAGAGGCATTCCAGCAGGCAATAGGAAAAACAGTTGATGCCAAAGATAGTGTTCCTGTATTTGATAATAAGCACAGTGAGATTAATAAACCACAACACAGAAATGACTCAGATCATGAAAAAGCTATCAAAGAAAAACAATACATAATTGACAATCAAAACGGCAACATACCGATATATAATTTAAATATTGGTGACCGTGTCGTGGATAATACTTGGCAGTGGGAACACCGGACAGGGCCTATTGGATTTAATAACGTCCCATATTCAGGAGAAGGTGAAAATAAATCGGTAATCTGGATAGTAGTAGCAAAAGATCATTATGCTGGTATGAGTTCACATGTTACTTTGCTTGCACAAGAGCTTATTGGCTGTTTTTCTTTTGATAACAGCAAAAATTGGTTAGTCAGATGGGGGCACAATCACTGGGGAGACAGCGGGAAGCCAAATGCTACCTACGGCATCAGAAAATTCTTAAACGGTTCATCTTATACTGGCGGTGATATAAACAATTACAGTAATACCTTTTACGATGCAATGAGCAAAGAGTTTAAGAGCGGCATTCTGACTACAACTCTGCCTAACAATCTCTTGTCATCTTATGAGACCAAAGATAAAATATTTCTACCCTCAACCACAGAACTGGGAGACAGAGAACATGCTTATACATATAAGATCGGCTCAAACTGGGGTTACTTTGCAAATAATAAAAGTAGGGTAGCAATATTGGAAGGGCATCAATCAGATTGGAAATTTGGTAGTAATTGGATTTATTGGACTCGTTCTCCTTTTGTCACCATTGCTTACCGTGTGCGCCTTGTCAGCTCCGACGGCCGTCTCGGTAGCAGCGGTGCCAGCGATGCCAGTTGCGGCGTCCGTCCGGCTCTAAATCTGAAATCTGAAATAAAAGTATCTGTAACCCCTAACGAAGAGGGGGTATATGAAATAGTTTGGGAGTAAACAAGGGTTTAGTTTAAATATATAAAAGTATTGGGATTACTAAGTATTCAAAGATAACTGATAGAAGGTGTTTGTTTTTTGTTGTCAGATATAAACTATTGCATGGCTGTATGGAAGAAAAAACAAATCAGGATACTTGTCCAAACTGCGGGTGGTTTTATGATGCTGTAGTTGAATAAAGGGATATGTAATAAGATAAAAAAGATTGTGTGACCGGGATTAATTAATGATATAGTCGTTTATTTCAGTAATGCAATCTATGGTAACGTAATCGGGTACTACCAGACCGATGCGGGCCCCTTCGTAGTTAGCACTTACCTTATCTAATCTGTTTCCGTAATCATTGTAATAAGTTTCATGTGTTCCGGGCAACCAGGCAGTGGTGAAGAAATCAAAATCGCCTGAAGCCGTTCCTGACCACATCACAGCAGCATCAACCGGGGTTATATCAACATTATACCCGGCATTTTCCAAAATTTCTGCAACTACATAAGTGCTTGCAACAGCGCAGTCCCATAGCACCAAAGAGATGCGTACAACTTGACCGGCAGCTTGTGAGCCAAAGTTTGCAGGTAACCAGCTGTCTACAATGTCTTGGTTTTCTGCAACCCAGGTTTGTGCATTGCCCATGGGATCGTCAACATCGGCATTCATATCCATTACCGTACCTATCTCATTATCATCCCAGTAAAAATTCTCAAGAAAATCATAAACTTCGGGCATATCCCGGGATAGACCTCTTCGAGCTATGGTATAAATATCTTCTTCTACATTATAGCCATATATATTTTTGGGATCATCAAGAAACTTCAGGTTCCATACAGCAAACTTCCAATGTGGCGTCCAACCCGTTACAATAATCCACTCATTGTTTTCTATTGCCCTATATAGTTCCGCTGTCATGGTAGCATCACTGCCTGACAATTGGCTTAAGTTAAGCCCGTATACACTGATGGCGTCTTCTGTGGCATGACTGATGCTTGCTCTCGGATCTATTCCAATAATCTCACTAAACCCGATTTTATATTCAATATCTTCTGAGACAGCTTCTACCTCATCATCAGCTACTAAATCATTCTCCTCTATACTCTCTGCACCATTGTCGGCAAATTCTGAATCTCCGATCCATTCTGGTAATTGAGAAACGGCTACTATCAATGCCAGCACAGCTATAACAACACCAATAATTAAGCCAGCTTGTGGTTTTTTTGTTTTATTAACAGTGCTACTTTTTTCTTTAAATCCTGCATTTTTTTCAGGGGAAAGCTGCTTCTCTTCCTTTGCCTCAGCCGGATTGGTTATCTCTTTATTTTTTGTTTCAGCATCATCAACGTCATCCGGCAAACCTGATTCCAAAGCCCGCTGAAATTCGCGGATAGTCTGAAAGCGCTCTGCGCCGCGTACAGCCATGGCTTTCAGCAAAACCTTTTCCTCTTCTGTGCTTATATCCGCCCCCAAATTACCGGGAGATACCAACTCATCTGTTTCTAACCGGTCCATTGACTCAGGGGGCACTTCGCCTGTAATTGCACGGTACATAGTGGCCGCAACGGCATACACATCGGTCCAGGGGCCTTGTTTTCCCTTGCTCCTGTATTGCTCTTCCGGTGCATATCCCGGTTTTAGCATTACCGATAAGCTACGGCTCTTTTCACGCATATCCTGACGGGCGGCACCAAAATCTATAAGAATAACCCGGCCGTTGACATTAATAAAAATGTTATCCGGGCTGATATCACGGTGCATGTACCCTGCCTCGTGTATTCCGTGCAGAGCATCCATTACCGGCATCATGATATCCATAGTTTTTAGGAATGATAAACTGCCGCCTTGCTGGGCCAAATATTCTTCCAATGTAAGACCTTCCAGGTAGTTCATAACCATATAAGCGGTGTTGTTGGCCTGGAAATAATCCTTTACATTGACTATGTTGGGATGTTCGTAAAACCGGGCCAGAATCTTTGCTTCATTAAGAAAACGGTCAAGACCGAATTCATACTGTTCTTTAAGATCACCGCTGTAAGCGGTAATCTCTTTTTTGTCAGGAATCCGGGTAACCAGTCCCTGCGGAAAAAATTCCTTGATAGCTAACTTTAAATCAAGATTTATATCCCAGGCAAGATAGGTAATGCCAAAACCGCCCTGTCCGATTACACGCCCTATGAGGTACTTTCCTTCCAAAACAGTTCCCGGTGGAATATGCAAAAGAGATTCCGGTTCTCCGTCATATATCCAACCGCAATCAGGACATTTATCTTGTTCAGTTTTCTCACCCATGCAACCCGGGCAGCGTTTGTAATTTGTCACTAAAAAAACACCCTGTTTCTATTAAATATAATTTATAACATGGATTTCTATCTCTAAACATATATTTCCTGCAATAGAAATAATAAATTTTAGTGCTGTAATTCTGTGAAAAGGTATGGATAAACTCCTAATACTATGAAACTTTTTGAAGGATTATACTATAATATCCCGAAATTAAGAATTATTATACTTATTTGAATTTGAGAGAGTTATATTTTTAATACAGGAGTATTAATTATCAGGTAAGGGGGTGTTTCAGGTGTTTATAAGGAAATTATCCATTAGCTTATTAATGTTTTTATTTTTGAGTTTATTTTTTATTGGATGCGACGGCGACACTGATACTGGCGCAAAAAATGATAAAACAGGAATAAGAACAAGTGATTCTGGTATACAACCTTTATCCGGTCTTGAAATTGGTGACAGAGTTATTGATGTTTCCTGGGAGTGGGGATACAGAAGCAGCAGTAATTATACCGGAAGCGGTGAATTAAACGCAAGTGTCCGCTTTTACCGGAGAAACCGGCGGGCAGTATGAATACGGTATGGAAAAATTTCTTGCTGAAGCCCGAACCCTGGCCAAATTTATAAAGCAGCCCGGGATAGTTACCGTTCGTGATTTTTTTCAGGAAAACAATACCGCTTACATGGTCATGAACTACATAGAAGGTATTACCCTGGAAGAGTATCTGCAAAAAAAAGGCGGCCAAATATCATTTCAGCAAACGCTTAATATTATGATGCCGGTGATGGATGCGCTGCAGCAGGTTCATGAAGCGGAGATATTGCACCGTGACATCAGCCCGGACAATGTATTTATAGACATAGAAGGCCGGGTGCAGCTGATAGACTTTGGTGCTGCCCGGCAGGATCTGGGAGATAAAAGCAAGAGCCTGTCGGTGGTTTTAAAACCCGGCTACGCGCCGGAGGAACAGTATCGCAGCAAGGGCAAGCAGGGCCCCTGGACGGATTTGTATGCATTAGCAGCTACCATGTACCGGGCTATTACCGGCAAAGTTCCCCCTGAATCCATGGATCGGATGGATGAAGACGAGCTTGTTTCACCG
>PWGT01000012.1 GCA_003554535.1 Syntrophomonadaceae bacterium
AAGAATTAGCACATTCTAAGTTTTTCTTTACTAATTAATAAAAAGTGGGACAAGGGACCTGTCCCCGCGTCCCGGGTTGGAGCCGGGGTGGCTTACAGGATGTAAGCCACCGAGACCCTGAGACACGATTGTCGAATGTCGAGGAAACCCCGGCTCCACCGAAAGCTGAACCGAGCAAGCTCACTTAATCTTGCGGCACACCGTAATGTGCTACTCCCCATTCATGGTATGGAGCATAGTTTGATGCCTGAATAGCTTCAAATTCTGGGCTTAATGTGTAACTCGCCCCCTGGTAATTATCATCCGATTGTTCTCCATCAAAACAAACAAAAGCACCTAACTCTACAGATTTATTCTTTTCTAAAGGTTCCAAGTAGTATATTTTATTATCCTCTATTTTCCACTTACCCTCATCTGCCGCTGCACAAAGTTCAAATGTTATGTTGTCATCTTCTTGGCCATTTTCCCAATGACCTTGGAAATTTATTCTCAAATTAACATTCTTACTACCAGTATTAGTAGCATGGAATATTAAATATT
This sequence comes from Syntrophomonadaceae bacterium, assembly GCA_003554535.1. The sequence continues at coordinate 541 of PWGT01000012.1, forward strand.
CGCAGTCTCCAGGGTTCCAATTATTTTGATAATTGGAAGCAAGATCAGTAAATCTTTTATCCCCGGAGCTCCATTCGGTTTCTGTTTTGGAACCATCAGAAATATCTACCTTGAACCACTCACTATCAGCTGTAGAATGGCCATAAAGAATGCCATCTGCTCCAAAAGCCAGCTGCAAGTTTAAGGCAGCATCCTCATCTGTATATTCTTTGATTTCTTCTGAGTCTAAACAATAAGAAAAGAACATTGTGTCCTGGCTATGCGTAGTGCTACCGTACAAAACATTATCCTTTACCTCTATGGCAAGATCCCCCAGATTGAACTTATATTTATTGCCGGAGATATCTGCTACTTTCATTTTTTCTTCAAATTTCCCATCTGAATCAAATTTGGCCTTGTAAAGATCATCAGTTCCGTTGAGAATATACCAGTAAGCACCCTTTCCAAATGTAGCTCCAGCAGCTGTATCATCCAGGCTCCCTTCAGCATCTACTTCACTTTGGGATTCAAAGCAGTAAAAATACAAATCTCCGTCTTCCATGGCATAATAAAGCCTCAGGTTTTCCCGGTCAAAAGCAAGTGCGTTAGGGAAATACTTGTTGGAATCAGATGTTGCTTCATCAAAAAGCAAATATTCTTTACCGCTAGAAAGATCTATCCCATAGAGGTTTCCAGTATCTTGCTCCACTCCATAAGCCATGGCCATTCCTGCCTCTATATCCACAGTACCACTGGTGAATTTGGCCTCACCGGCAGTTCCTGAATCTGTAAACCAGGCCATACTCCCACCAGCTAAAGCAGCAGCAAATGCCACTGTGATTGCTAATATTAATAAATTCCTTTTCATATTTTCCCCCTTTTTTTAGGATAGGATGGCGAGCGCCTGAAAAATGCTTGAGTTATTCACCACTCGCCATCCGCCCTTGATTCCACCTCTACCCGAACAAAATTAGGCCAACCATATAATTAACCAACTTTATTTTATTATTGTTTATCAATTTGCTCGTTGAGCCAACCGTAGTGATTGCTAAATGTTTCTTGAAGATCATCCAGAGCATCTTCGTGAATCTGGGTGGCATCAACTTTAAAGCCCAGATTTATGGGGCTTGCCACATCCCCCTGATAGTCGTCACAAGCTTCACCCGTAAAACCGAAACCGATGGTCAGTTTGTAGGAATAACCAGGCTTGAGTGCTCCCATATGCTCATAGGGCGCGGAACCCATGCCATTGTTATCAATCCATTCCCGAAGGGAAAGCACATCAAACTCGCCCTGACCTGCCAAAGTGTTGAAAAAATCAGGATGCGGTCCAGAACCTTTACCTTCTGTAACAAACTGATCGGCATCCTCCCAATCATTTCCATCAGCATCCAAAAACTCCATCTTCGCGGAGTCAATGTAGATGCCATCCAGAAGTGCGTCACTTAACTCATCATCTTCTTTTTCAGCCCTCCAGTTTCCAAACCAGGCCAAGTTTTTGCTACCATCGTTTTCAATAATAATTTCCATCTCATCATATACATCGCCGGGATTCATATTCTCAGCCAACAAGTCTTCAAATTCAGTCAAGCCATCACTCACATCAACCGTTAAAGTTCCCGCTGTAAAAGTTGCTTCCCCTGCATCATCCTCACCGGTAAACCAGGCCATAGTTCCACCAATAATGGCTGCCCCAAGAGCAATAACTAAAAGGCTAATTAACATTTTACTTTTCATTTAATACTCCCCCTGTTTCTTATTTTTTTGATTACCCAAACTAAGTTTTCAGTTTTTTCTACCATACAGAAACATTTATATATACTTCTGCAGGGTTATCCTCTATTACTAATGCTAATAATTCTGGGAAGTTTAAATCTTGAATTTGCCTCCTCTCCCCCCTTTCTTAAATCCTTAATGTTGTTTTCAACTCACTTTTGAAGCATCACTCCCTCCCCCCCCTCTTTTAAGGGAAATATGGCAACTCATAAACGGGAAAAGCATAGCCTAAATCGATACCATATTAGGTTTATTATTTTTCCTCCCTACTGGGCTTCTGTTCTAACGTGTTTGCTCTTTTGAGCAAATTACGCAGTTCAAAAGATATTAAAGCCAGACTGGGAATAATCAACATTACCACAACCCCCTGTTTTGTTTGAGCAAACCTTGCTATATACCCAGCATAAGGAATGAATCGGGTAACTTTACCTATCACTCTTTCTTCCGTTACCGGCAAGGAATCATTTGTGTCATTGGCGTCTCCCCTGGTAATAAAGTGGAGGCCGTTTTTGTCTTTTTTAATTTTTACAATACGGTGGGTTGTCAATGCCCCCTCTCCGAGGCTTTTATAAGTAATTACATCTCCACGGGTTAAATCTTCAGGGTTTGCATTTTGGGTTATGACCATACTGCCAGCTTCTATTGTGGGGCTCATGCTGCCCCCCTGGACAATATAGAATTGATGTTCAAGAATCTCCAGGGTATCCGCAATATATTTGTTCTGGAGAATAAGAAAAATAATCAGAAGCAAAAAGCAAAGTATTAAAATGTAAAGGAAATTGCCTGCTTCTTTAAAATAATTAGTAATAACTTTGTTCTTTTCTTTATCACTCGGCATATTATTATTAGTTACAATGTTGGAATTATTAGCCATATGTTTTCTCCCTTTCCTGTTTTTAAGTTAAAGGTGTTTGCATCACATTAATTAAAGGCATTTTTTAACTCCAAAACCCCAAAATATTCTTTTCCATGCATTCAATCCAGCAAGTAGTTATTATATTTGATGTCCATGGAAATTGCTGTCATTTATTGAAGAAAGCAAATAGTAAAATAACAACAATCCTTGCCAAATATTATTTTGCAAGGATTGTCCAGGGAAAAATGTAAAAAAAGTAATTTTCAGTGTAGAGAATGAAAGTTTAACAAAGTAAATTTTTGAAGTATTAATGCATTAAAACACTAACCAAGGAGAAGTTTTTTGCCATTTGACTTACGCACTATAATAATACAGCAATAAAAAAACAAAAATTTTCCTGAGGATTATTATAAAAGAAGTTTTAGATAAGTTAAGAATGAGTTTATGTATCTCAACTTTTGTCTAATTCCATGTAGGAGAAAGACAAACTTTTTCCATTAAATTGACAGTATTGTCCAGATCATTGCTGTCAATCATTTCTGAAGGTGTATGTACATAACGACAGGGTATTGAAACCACTCCCGAAGGAACACCTTCTCTGCTGATATGGATTGCTCCGGCATCAGTCCCTCCTCTTTCCAGGACCTCCAGTTGATACTCGATGCCATTTTGAGAAGCTATTTCAATTAAATTTTGGCGCACCTGGGGATGGCTGATAACAGAAGAATCCATAACCTTGATAGCAGGACCTTTACCCAAAGAAACGTCCATGCGGGGGGCTTCAGGCATATCGCCTACCCTGGTTACATCTACTGCTATGGCATATTGAGGGGAAAGAGCGTAAGCAGCGCTGCGGGCTCCCCTTAAGCCTACTTCCTCCTGGATGGTAAAAACAAAGGAAATCTCCTGGGGCAACTTGCTACCATACAACCGTTTTATCAGTTCAATCAGCACAGCACAACCGGCTCGATTATCCATGGCCTTACTCATGAGGCGCTGCCCTTGCTCCAAAAACGGCTGATGGGGAACTGCTACATCCCCAATATTCACTCGTTTGATGGCGTCATCTTTGTTGATCGCTCCAATATCCATGTAAAGCTTGGACCATTCCAACTCTTTAAAGCTTTTGATCTTCTCATGATAAATAGTGCCTACCGTACCATTTTCAAATACAAAACGCTGTCCAACTAGCTGGGAAAAAGCTACCCCTCCTACATTTGAGATACGTAAAAAACCATTATCATCAACATGAGTTACCACCAGGCCAATCTCATCCATATGAGCAGCCAGCATAAGGTGAGGAGCTTTGCCTTTGCGTAAAGCCACCAGATTGCCCAGTTTATCTGTATATGCTTCATCTACGTAATCTTTAATCTCTTCATAAATAACTTTACGGATCTCATTTTCTAGGCCAGAGGGGCCGTAAGTTTCGGTTATTTTTTTCATCAGTTCTTTCATGGAAAGAATTTGCTCCTTTCTTAATTGAAATAAAATAATATTAATAAATAGTCCTCTATAGTATATTGGAATAAACCTAGAACTAACCGGAATTGTTTTCTAAAAAGGCCTGGACAAGTTTTAACGTGTGGTAGTAATCGCTTTGCTGTAAAATAGAAAACGGCGAATGAATATAGCGACATGGCACCGAAATAACTGCAGTTCGGGTTCCTTCTCCGGCCAAAGCTATTGCGCCCCCATCAGTGAAACCACCGGTAAACCGGCGAAACTGGTAAGGGATATTTTCTCTTTCAGCTAAGTTCACCAGATTAGTAAGCAGTTCCCTATCTGCTATCACTGACTGGTCCATTACTGTTAAGGCGGGGCCACAACCAAGGGTAGTAGCATGTTCGTGATCTTTGGCTTCGGGAACATCAGATGCCGCAGTCCCTTCCAAAACTATGGCAATATCGGGTTGAAGAGTATAAGCTGCTGTTCTGGCGCCCCGGAAACCTACCTCTTCTTGCACCGTAAAAGCAGCGGTGAAAGAAGGCATGTTTTTTTGCTTCAACAATTCCAGAAGGATTGAACAGCCTACCCGGTCATCAAAAGCTTTCCCCATATAACAATCTTCTCCTACGGAAGTGAATGAAGATTTAAAAGAAACATAGTCTCCGATTTTTACTAATTTCTCTGCATCCTCTTTGCTCTTGGCCCCAATATCAATGAATAAATTTTTTACTTCATATGGTTTCTGGCGTTCTTCTTTTCTTTGCAAATGAACAGCCTTGGAACCGATAACACCTGGTACGCGTTCTTTTCCAACTAGCACCGATTTAGCAACCAAAACACGGTCATCAAGCCCCCCTACTTTTTTAAAACGCAAATGACCGCTTTTTTCTATGGAGCTTATCATGAAACCTACTTCATCCATATGAGCTGCCAGCATTATATGAGGAGCATTTTTCCGGCTGGATTTGCCCCTTTTCTGCACCAGCAAATTACCCATAGTATCATTTTCTACCTTTACCCCCTTCCGGGGCAAGCATTCCCGGATATACTTACGCACTTCCCTTTCGTCACCAGATACACCGGGAATGGGAGATAACTCTTCCAAATACATTTATGCCTCACCCTCTCCTTCTCCAGCTTTAATCATAATCTTTAACTTCCTGGAGAAATTCGTGGTTAATATCAGCAATAAAATATGCTAACAATTGCCCGGCTAAGTTCAAATCTTCTGTGTGAATGACTTCTACAGAAGTATGCATATACCGGACTGGAATGGAAACAAGAGCACAGGGAACTCCTTCCCTGGTAACCTGAATTGCACGTGCATCAGTAGGAGTAACCCCGGGTTCTGCTTCGATGTCATACGAAATCCGATGCTGTTTGGCCACCTCTTTTAATTTATCGCCCAATACTGGATGAATATTGGGGCCCACAGAAATGGCCGGGCCTTTGCCCAATTCTGAAGAGTCCTCTTCTGTAACCCCGGGCATGTTGCCATGGCAAACATCAACAGCCACACCAATATCAGGCATAATAGAGTATGTGGAAGTAATAGCTCCCCGGGTTCCAACTTCCTCTTGAACAGTGCCTACAAAATAAACATCGAAATCATGGACCATACGTTGCAATTGCCGGGCTGTTTGAATTAAGCAGGCAATACCGGCACGGTCATCAAGTGCTTTACCGGTAACACAGGCTGAGTTTTTCATTTCCATAAAATCACGATGGATGGAAACAGTATCCCCAACCCTAACCAACTCCTCTGCCTTCTCTTTCGACAAAGCCACATCTATATGCATATCCTCGATTCGCAATTCTTTGCCGGCTTCCTCCTGGCTTACCAGGTGAGGGGATTTAGGACCAATCACACCGGGCAAATCCCGGCGTCCATGCACCATAACAGCTTGACCCCAAAGCGTTCGCGGGTCAAATCCCCCAATAGTGCTAAACCGGATAAATCCATTTTCATTTACTTCAGTAACTATTAGGCCTATTTCATCCAAATGGGCAGCCAAAAAGATAGAAGGCCTCCGGCGAGAACGGAGGGCTCCCTTTTTATAGGCCACCAAGTTTCCCAAATTGTCTCTTTTTATTTTATCTACATAAGGCTGAAAATGACTGGCAGCCAATTCCGCAGCCTCATTTTCATGACCGGCAACTCCACGAGCCTCTGATAGTTTTTGTAAGACATCTTTGATTTCCATAAATTTAACCTCCCCGGAAAAGGCATTTTCCATACACTTCTTATTTTCCGGATATCTTCTTTTCCAACTCCCTCAGCACATTATAAACCTTGGTCGCCTGGGCTTCATTTAGGGTAGCCGCACCACAGCTAGGCGTAATCATCATCTGTTCCTCCAGTTGTTTGCGGTTTACTCCATAATCTACCAGCACATCTATGCCCTCCTGCAACTTAGAATACAGAGTTTCTGCGTCTTCATTTTCTATATCCGAAGAAGTAGGCACTATGCCCCATGCCAGTATCCCCCCACGGTCCAAGAAATCTGTGAGGTTATCCACATAAACAAGCATGGAGGAAAAGTAAGAATATGCATCAAAATCGACAACATCAACGGGTAATCCAAAAATTAAAGACCAATCCACACCGGCACAACAATGAACCCCGGATAATCCACCTTCATTCTTGATACCGCTTACCATCTCATACAAACTTTCAGTAATTGACTCTCGGCCTAATCCTACATAGCTTGAAGTGCCATAACCATAAATGGCGGGATCATCAATAAACACTAAAACGGGGCGATCAAATGCTTTTAACTGCTGCCCCTGCCAGCGAGCCTGAGAGGCAAGGGTTTTCACCAATATCTCCCGCAGTTGATCATCATAAAAAGCAAGATTCCCATCTGGAGAAGTAACCTGTAAACCAACCACCAGCGGACCACTTATTTGGCCCTTTATTATGTCTACTTCTGTAGCTGACCAGTTTTCTCTTAGGAAAGCATAAAACCCTTCTGCAGTGTCAGAGGGGAAAGCAAACATGCTCTGATCTTCAGAAGAAGGTTCACCGCCATCTTCCCCAGTATCCAAAAGCTTTTCAAAATAAGAGAGCACTAGTGCATCCCATTCCGGATCATCGGTGCAAAAATAGGGCTTATCCATCCCGTCCTCAGGAAAAGTAACCAGACCTTCCTTAACAAGAGGAGAAATATTCTGCCTGATCATTCCTTCTCTTGGATTCATGCGAGGCAACTGAGGCCAGTGAGGGATATTCACCAGGTTCTCTTTGATCAAGCCCATAGCATCAGCTATTGAATGGTGAGGAAGGCTTCCTATAGCAGTAGCGCGATGAAATAATTTATTTTGCAAACTATAACCTCCTTATGTAAATCTTTTGCTTGGTCTAATCTAAAATTTAAAACTTTATGTTCTACAACTAATCATTATTTACCAGGCTAAAAACTTTCTGGTTTTTCATATCTTCCGGGATCTGTTTACAGAGTAAACCATATTCAATGCTATCTACCAAAGCCCACCAGCTAGCTTCAATAATATTCGGAGAAACTCCCACCGTGCTCCAGGCTTTTTGGTCATTGCTTGACTCCAGTAACACCCGCACCTTTGCTCCTGTACCATCCCTGGCTTCCAGAACCCGTACTTTATAGTCCAATAGCTTTATGTTTTTCATTTCCGGATATACCTCTTCCAAAGCCTTGCGCAAGGCATTATCCAGAGCATTAACCGGACCGTTCCCATCAGAAGCAGTATGGATTTGCCGTTCCCCCACACTAACTTTTATTGTTGCCTCACAATGAGGAGACTCTTCACCACTTTTTTCAACTATCACCCGAAATCCTTCCAACTTAAACAAACTATGATAAGCTTTCATCATTTTCCATACCATAAGCTCGAAAGAGCCACTTGCAGCTTCAAACTGGTAACCTTGATGTTCCATCTCCTTAAGTTTTTCGATGATCTGCTTGGTTTCAGGAGTTTCTTTTTGCAAATCAATATTGTTTTCGCGAACCTTTTGCATAATATTACTCTTTCCACCCAGTTCAGAAACCAAGACCCGCCGTCTGTTTCCTACTAGTTCTGGCTTAATATGTTCATAAGTTTCGGGGTTCTTGCCTACAGCATCAACATGAACTCCCCCTTTGTGAGCAAAGGCATTGTATCCAACATAAGGTTGATCTTCCGATGGAACCATATTGCATAGTTCAGCAATGTAGTGAGAAAGTTCAGTTAATTTGCGAATTCCGCTCTTAGAGAGGACAGGCAGTTTCATCTTAAACTGCAAGGTGGGTATAATAGTGCATAGATTAGCATTACCACACCTTTCGCCATATCCATTAATAGTACCCTGAACATGGGATATTCCCTCGCGAACAGCCAAAACTGAATTAGCTACAGCCATCCCTCCATCATTATGAACATGGATGCCAAGGGGAACATAAATATCTTTTTTCAAATCTTTTATGATACTTTGCAATTCCCATGGCATTAAACCACCATTTGTATCACACAAAGCTACAACATCTGCACCACTTTCCTGAGCTACTTTAATAGTTTGCAGCGCATATTCAGGATTATGTTTATAGCCATCAAAAAAATGCTCGGCATCAAAAATTACCTGTTTTTCATGCTCCTTGAGATATCGAATTGTTTCCCCTATCATTCGCAGATTCTCTTCCAAATCGGTCTCCAAGGCATTGGTTACATGGAAATCCCAACTTTTACCAAATACGGCAATAACAGAAGTACCAGCTTCAATTAAAGCCTTAACAATGTTATCCTCTTCTACTTTAACCCCAGGTTTTCTGGTGCTCCCAAAAGCAACAATTCGAGAATTTTTCAGCTTCAATTCCGAAACACGTTTAAAAAACTCCATATCTTTCGGATTGGAACCTGGCCATCCTCCTTCAATATAGTCAACACCCAATTCATCTAAACTCCGGGCAATTTTGAGCTTATCTTTAACAGACAGTGAAATACCTTCACGCTGGGCTCCATCACGCAAAGTAGTATCATAAACCTCTACTTTTTCTTTAACTAAAGTCATACTATCGCCTCCTCACTTTATGCAGTTAACAACTAAAGATGGAATAAGAAAAGATATATGAAAAGCAGCAAAAGCCTATTTTGCCAAATACATCCTTACTATATTGGTTGTAGTATATCGTACTGCCACAAAGTACACAACCACAACAACAAGCAGTTGAAAAACCAGTTTAAACTTAAATTAAAACATTATTATGAAATGTTTTTGAATATAATTGGCTTCTTTTATTTGGCTTATTTTATCTTAAAGATATGGCCCCATAAGGGCACGCTTCCTGGCAACAGTAGCACCGGATACACCTGGAATGGTCGATAAATAAGGAAGGTGTATCTTTACTATTTGCTTCGATACATTCAACCGGACAACTATCTATACAGGTGTTACAGCCAACACAACCTTCATTCACATATGGCCAGGGACGATTTCTTTCCCGCAAATTATTAATAAAAACAGGCAGGTATCTCCACAAAAATGACCAGCCTTTCCCACCGGCACCTTTGTCAAAGTCTTGCAATTTTAATTCTTCAATTGGCCCATTTATTTTTACATCACTAAAATCACTCTTCAAATACCCCTGTTTAACAGCTGCTTCCAGCACTGATATTTCTGCAAAATTGTGGCTAGTAAGGCTGGCACAGGCTGCATCCAAAGCCACAGCATCAGGAGAAGCTAAAATAGCCCCACATGGCCGCGGCCGACCACTTCTTGGCCCCATTCCTTCCATGGCTACTATGGCATCAACTACGGACAAAGATGGTGGCATACTAAAATACAACCCTAGCAAAAAGTTGGCAAAGTCACTAAGGAGAGGATGCCGAACATGATAAAATTTTTTATGCTTTCCAGGTATAATCCCGTAAAAATTTTTCACAGCAGCAGTCAAACCAGTGAGGGTATGGGTCTTGAGCTTGGCTGCATTAATAATTAAGTCCATTTCCATTGCTTCCGCAGAAAGGGTAAACGTCCCTGTCGTGTATTTATTATCTATGAAAACCTCTTTCTCTTCTTCCAGGGAAAGCAAACTGGCACCAGTCTGAGTTACTGCTTCCTTAATTCCACTAATTCGAGCTACTTCATCCAAGGTTCCACGCATGGGACTATCTCCAACATAAGCAACCCCACCCATCTCCCGGACTATTTCGATTAAAGCTGCAATAATCACGGGGTGAGTAGTTACAGCGTCTTTGCTCAAATCAGGGGCTAGCATGTTTGGCTTGATTAAAACTCGAGCTCCATTTTCAATCCTGTGTTCTATCCCCCTACACTTTTGCAAAACATCTCGCAAGGAACCTTTGACAAAAGCGGCGTCATAGTTATTACAAGCTGATATTCCTACAGTTTTCTCCCACATTTCTTCTGAGCTTTGCAAGGATGGCATCATCATACCTCATCACGTCATAATTATTAAAATATCTTCTAAATATTTCTGCCAAAAAACTAAAAGATTATTAACATTTCTTTCTTAAAAAACGAAAATAATTTTCAAAAGGAGTTAATTTAAGTTAAACCAAAAGTCCCAATTCAATTATTAGAAGCACGGCAAGCACCAGAAAGAAAAATATGAGAGGAGGTACCCAAAATAACTTAAACATCCTAAAAGCACCTTCCCAGAAGATGCTTTCTTCATATCTATTAATATTATACATGAGTATACCGAAAGTAATGAAACCAGCTATGGCGATGTAAATCAAAAAGATCCTGGCTCCGCTAATAAAAAGCTTGCCGCCGGCAACAGGCGAAACCAATTCCCACTGGGTCGCATTACAACCGGACAGAAGCAACGCCCCACATAAGCATGTTGTCAATAAAACTATCTTCTGCCAGTTCATATTTGGCCCCCTGCACCTAATTCCAATTCTTAGCCTTAGAGTTATTTTACAATAATTAATAACACTTGTAAAACAAGCTACCAACTCAAATATGGAATAAAATAATCTTTTTCACTAAGAATATTTACTCTTAAATATCTATCTTAATATGAATAATACTATAATCGTCTCAAAAATCCTGCATAGTTTGACAATTTCATTCTATCCACATAAACTGTACTTAAAATAAGGCTTTTATAAAGCTCATTTTAATGTATCCTTGGGGAGAAGGTGGGTAAATCATGTCACCAGCCAGCAAAAACCAGCATACGGAGAATAAAGATGACAACCAACGCTGTCTTCATTGTGGCCAAGAGAAGATTCCTTCAGAATTACACTCCCGACTGGTTAGAGATGGAATCTCAACCGAGCAATTGTCCCTTCCCTTTATATACCGCAAAAAACAATTATGTAGTTCTTGTTTTGAATGGCAACGCAAAAAAGACAAATTAGACAAAGTGTTGGCTATTATCGGTATAATTATAGTAATAACCTTGATGGTAGCAGGCTTTTTTCCATTGATCTTTTAATCTTTTCTTAACTTTTTTTAACCTTTTCTACCTTTAATTTGTTTTCCATATATTACCATAAGTCTTTATGCAAAGCAACCTAAACACCATTAAAACAGGGAAGCTAAATGCAATAAAAATGTATTAGATCAGAAAATTAGCTGTGCAAATCACTGTCTACTTTCTCTAAGAGCTCTTTAAGGGTCATGCGTACGTATTTTTCTTCATTTAGCTCTTCAGCATCCTCCAGACCTACTTCGATGCCACGGGAAGAGAAAAATACTCTGGTGGAATTATTGTTAATAATACTTTGGGTCATATCCATTACCCGTTTTTCTCTTTTCGCCTTTAACGCTGCATCGCGCCTTTTGCGAAAGGCCTCTTCCATCTTTTCTTTTTTTTCTTTTTTGCTCCTATCATCATCCTTATTATCCAAATATAACACCTCTATCTTTTTTACTTCTTAATAATTTCTCCTCTTATTCTTATACTTAATTAAGGGAGACAACTGAAAATGTGCCGCAAGTTTAACAAAATAATTGTAAGGCGTCAAAATACTTAAATCCTAAGTTACTTAATCCTAAGTTTTGATTTATTAAAACTTTCTTCAATTATTATACATTTATACATTACATTATACATTCCATGCAAATCCTGAATTTAAAAGAGATTTAGTATAGGAATGTTTGGGGTTATTAATGACCTTGGCAGGAGGACCTTCTTCTATTATCTTTCCACTGTGCATTACCCCCATTCTATCACCGGCTTTTGCTGCTAAGGCCAAATCATGGGTGATCAAAAATAGAGCAAAACCTTTCTCGTTCTGCAAGTAAAGCAAGAGTTTTATTATTTTGGCCTGCACACTGGCATCCAGGGAAGCACTAGGTTCATCGGCTATGAGAACCCGGGGTTCCAATACCAGGGCTCGGGCTATTGCAACTCTTTGTAATTCTCCACCACTTAAATGATGTGGGTATTCGTTCAAAAAGTGTTCACTGGTTGGCAAATTTACCCACTCCAGGGATTTGATTACAACCTCCCTACGGCTGTAATAATCGCCGATTTTTTGTATTTCCAAAGGCTCCGAAACCAGTTCATAAACATTCAAACGATGGCTTAGTGCTTGACCTGAATTTTGGAAAAGAATCTGCAGCTGACGACGCACTGATTTTTCTTTTTTGCCTTTAATTTGGTTTAGATTCTGTTGCTGGTAGAATACATCTCCCTTGTATGGAAAATCCACTCCAGCCAGGATTCGCCCCAAAGTGGTTTTGCCAGAACCACTTTCTCCCACCAGGGCATAAACCTCGCCTTCTCTAAGTTTAACATTAACTCCACTTACTGCTTCCACATAAGAAGACCCAGAAGCTTTCCCCTGTCGTTTGCTCTCTCCCTGCAAACTGAACCTCTGGATAATACCTTCACCACGCAAAAGTTCAATAATACCTCCCCGGTGGCAAGACAAATACCAGGTAGAAAGTGATTTATTGGTAGTATCAGCAAGCGTATTCCCGGAAGCTAAGGATAGACTGCAGTTATAAGAAACGGAATAATTTCCGGCTGCACTCTGTTGAGAAGCAGATTTATAATACGCCTCCTCACCTTTTGCCCCTGTAATTACTCCAGGATAAGACGATGAGGCAGAAGCAGAGATGGCTTGATTAGCAACTGGCACCGGTATGGGCCGCTCATGAGAACATACTTCCAAAACCTGGGTACAACGAGTATGAAAAGGACAACCGGAAGGACGCTGGCTGAGAGGTGGAAAATCTCCCCTAATGCCCTGTAGTTCCCTGGTTCCATCAATGGTGGGGTATGCACGCACCAGTGCCCTTGTATAGGGATGGGCGGGTTCTTGCAAGCATTTTTCGGTTGGGCCGGTTTCCATTAAAGAACCACAATAAAGAACCCCTGTATATTCAGTTAACTGTAAAACTGTAGCCAGGTCATGAGAGATAGCCAAAACGGTACAATCTTTAGTAAGTTCATTTAAAAGTTTCAAAATTTCAGATTTGGTACGGGCATCAAGAGAGGATACTGGTTCATCAAGGATAAGCAACTCGGGATCAGTAATAAGGGCCATGGCCAGTAACGCTCTTTGGACCTCACCTCCACTGAGGGTAAAGGGATATCTATAAAAGAATGATTCTTCCAAACCCACTTTTTCCAGATAATATATTGCTTTCTCACGTGCTTTTTCTGAGTTATGGGGATACTTTTTAAAGTAGGGCTCCATGACCTGTTCCCCCAGAGTTAAGGTTGGGGTGAGCATTTCTCCTGATTGTTGCATCACCATAGAAATAGAAGAACCACGTATTTTCTCCCATTCCCAGGTAGATTTAGATAAGAGTTCTTCACCTTTAAAACACACAGAACCCTCTATTTTTCCAGCAGCCAGACCCATAATAGTCAAAGCCAAAGTGCTTTTCCCAGAACCCGATTCTCCTACTAACCCCCACTTCTCTCCTGACTGAATAGACAAATTCACATTGTCTAAAACTTTGAATTTCCCATGGGAAGTGGCAACCTCTACAGTTAAATCTTTAATCTCCAGCATAAACGGGCCTCCTTAATCGCGGATCTAAAGCTGTTTCCAATGAATACCCCACCAAGGCAAAGGCTATTATGGTAAAAGAAATAGCCACAGCAGGGGGCAATAGCCACCAGGTCCATGCCTCTGTAAACATGAAATCCCGAGCATAATGCAACATCAACCCCCAGCTTTTCTGGGAAGGATCAAATACACCTAAAAAAGCCATCCCGGCTTCCATGAACACTGCCCGCCGTACCACCTGAATAAAGTTAACTGCCAACAAAGGATAGAGTTCAGGTACAAGATGGCGGATAGCCACATAACTTTGGCCAGCGCCAAAAGAGCGGGCAGCGGCTACATGCCCCTGTCCTCGCAAAGAAAGCACCTGAGCCCAAACAATCCGAGATCCGGGAGGCCAAAGTAAAAGAGAAAGCAATACAATCAAAGTGACTTCTCCAGGTTGGACATACGCCGCAACCAGCAAAGCTACCAAAAAAACTGGAATTACCAGCATCACATCTATAAGGCGCAGCAGAACTCTCTCCACCCAACCTCGTAGCACGCCTGCCAACAATCCCGTTATAAGACTAAGCAAAGAGGAAAATAGAGCTGCAAGACTTCCAATAAGAAGAGTAGTCCTGGCCCCATACAGAAGCTCACTAAACACATCCTGTCCCACCTCGTTAGTTCCCAGCGGATGAGATAGGCTGGGAGGATTAAGGGGCGGAGCAACATAGGCAAAGGGATCGTGGGGTGCTAGCAAACCTGCACCTACCGCGATTACCGCCAGAAAACCAATCATATAGAGCCCTTTACGGCCCAGATTATCTTTTTTTATTTCATTCCAATAATTGACGTGCATCTTTTTGACGTAACCTCGGGTCTATTTTTTGATTTATAAGATCAGCTGCAAGGTTAAATACCAGTACACACACTGTGATAATTAACAAGCAACCGTGAATGGTTGGATAATCGTGATACTGCAGAGCCAGATAAAAAAGGTGTCCTAGCCCCGGATAAGCAAAAACTATTTCCACAAAAAGAACAGCAGTAAACATGAGGCCCACGCTCATCCCCAGACGTGTGATCACAGGGGAAAGAGCACCTCTAAGCGCATGCCGATATCGAATCAACCTTTCTTTCAGCCCTTTACTCCTGGCAGTAAAAACATATGGCTTTTCTTTTACTGCCAAAAGTGTACTGCGCATGAGCAAAAAATTACGCGGCAATTGAGCAAGGGTTAGGGTTAGCGCAGGAAGAAAAAGGTGCCGGGAAATATCCGCCATCCGGGCAATCCCTGTGTAATCCGCATAGGGAGAGGCGCCTCCCGAAATTGGAAACACTGGCCAGAAAAATCCTAACAAAAGCAATAGCAATATTCCCAGGACAAATCCGGGGATCCCGTTAAGCAACATCACTGCAACCAGTGATGCCCGGTCAAATCTTCGTCCGCGCCTCCAGGCTGATTCTGCACCCCATAATATGCCAACAACAGCCGCCAAAAAAAGGGATATTACCACCAGTAAAAGAGTCCATGGTAAAGCCCCCAACAGTACCTCCGAAACCGGGGCATTAAAATAAAAGGAATATCCCAGATCTCCTTGAAAAAGATTAGATATATAGATCACAAATTGCTCTCCCATAGGCCCATCCAATCCATATCTTTCCAGGAGATGTGCCTCCATCTGCGGAGTCATTTCTACATGAGCATCCCCATACATGGCAGTTATAGGATCCCCCGGCATAAGACGGGGAAGTAAAAAATTAAGCAATAATATTATTAACAGGGCAAGTATATAATCACCCACACGCTTGCGCATTAAACTAAACCCCTTTTTCCTTTTACCTGGCGAGAAATTTGAAACCTATTACTCAATAAGCGCCAATTTATTTAAAGGCATCGGTATGCCCATAGCCATACCATCTGGAGTAAAAAACCAATCTACTTTATCCTCCCGGTATGCATAATAATAAGTGGGATAATGCAAGGTATATGCCGGAAGTTCTTCAGCATAAATTTTCTGTATATCTGTTACCAACTCTTGTCGACTTGTCTCGTCAAGTTCACGGGCCTGCTTTTCCAAAATGTCTTCCAGTTCAGAATGCTCATATCGGGCATTAATGTGGGGAGATGCCTCACCAATCATGAAATTCCGGAAGCCTTCCGGATCGCCTCCTACGCCACCATGGCCGGTAACTGCAAGGTCAAAGTCCCAGTTTCTAATGCGATTATCTAAAACTGAACTTTCTACTGCTCTGTTTTCTACTTCCAAACCAAGCTCTTCCAGTTGACCAGAGATTAATTCTCCTTCTCGGGAAAATCTAGCCATGGTCAACATTTCTACTTTTAATGGCTCACCTTCATGATCTTTTAAGCTTCCATTCTGATAAGTAAAGCCTAACTCCTCCAGTTTCCCCCTGGCGGTATCAAGATCATAATCGTAATCAGGCAGTTTTTCCTGTCCGGCAAACCACTGACTATCCGGAGAAACCATTCCGGAACTACCAGGCAAGCCATGGCCCCGCAATGCTCTTTCTACAACTTCCTCCAAATCTATAGCATGAGCCAACCCCTGGCGAAACTGATTATCTTCAAAAGGCTGTTCCTGGTGATTGAACATTAACTTCAGGTTCCAGTCATGCAAACCGGGCTCAACTACAAAACCAGCTCCTTCAAGTGTATCAATCGCTTCCGGTTCTACCATGGCATAATCCACGTCACCCCTTTGCAGGGCAAGGTGAGGCTCACTTACTTTAACCATTAATAATCGTTCAACCACTGGTTCGCCAAGATGATATTCAGGATTAGCTTCATAATGATATTGCCCTTGCTCACGGTTATAATCCTCCAGGCGGAAAGGCCCGGTTCCCACAACTGCTTCAGGTTCAGTAAAATCTTCTGGCTCTTCAACATCTTCCCAAATATGGCCTGGTAGAATAGGCATAACCCCAACTACATTGTTTAAAAAAGCGGCATAAGGTTTACCCAACTTGATCTCAACTTTCCGTTCATCCACTTTATTTACCTCTTCCACCATATCCAGGTCAAACCAGGGATAAGGATTTTCCTCCAAATACTCATAAGTAAAAACTACATCCTCAGCCGAAAACGGGCGACCGTCATGCCATTTTACATCATCCTGCAAATGAAAAGTATACAATAATTCCTCTTCATCAAATGACCAGTCCTCAGCCAGCGCTTCGGTAAAACCATCCTCATCTTTCCAAATAAGAGTATCAAAAAGGTACGACATGCGCACATAACCAGGACCTCGGGGATAAGCCCCATAAGGTGAAGGATATCCCCAATCGCCTTCCTCATCACCTATGATATATGTGTCCATATCTCCCTGGTCAGCAGCGGGCTGCTCTGAGCATCCCAGTGCTACAAAAAGCAACAACAAACATATAATGCTTAACAAAGCCAAATAAGTAAATTTGTTTGGCATCTTCACAGGTGCTACCTCCTTACTCTTTTTTCCAAGTTTGTTTTTTTAATTTTCACAATCCAAGCAGTGGTAGCCACTCTCTTTTTCTACGGTACGCGGCTTCATCACTCCCTCTCCGCAGCAAGCACACTGAACTGTTTCATGTATACGAGCCTTGGAAGGGATATCTATGGGCATGGTTTTGACATCCATGATGTTTTCCAGCGGTTCTTCCAAAATTTTGTTAGTAATCTGCTGATGTAATTCTTTAAACTTTTTTTGCTCGTCTTCATTAGCCTCTCCGGCAAATACTTTCTGACGCAACTCTGCCCATTCCGGCGAGGCCAGATTAGAAATTACATCATATTTCATCACAACCCGCAAGCCTTCATCCTGCCCTCTTACTGCAAAATTAAAAGCTTGCTTGCCTATATCCCTGTAAACAAAATTACCCTTTCCAAAAGTGCAACCAGTTATTACCTGCACAGCGTCAACTCCACAAGCATCAGTTTCAACTATGGCTACTATTTCTTCATCTTCAGCCCTTTCCTGCTTAAAACGTTCCATTGCCTCCATAGCTGCCCGGTACCCCATCGCCAAACCGGGACAAACATGCCCATGAAAATCAACTGCTTTTTCCCAGGGGGTCATTTCCATACACATAAAAAAATCCTCCTTTTTGTTTTACTGCAGAAAAATTGCAATTATAATCCTGCATCAGTCGTTAAATATTTTAGTGTTACTTTTCTTGAATATGATAACACAATCGAGGTAAAAAAAAAAGAGTTAAAAGAAAAAAACATAAAATAAAAACTCCCGTTTACTTTTTAAACAAATAGATAAACAGGAGTTTTTAAAGTCATGCCACTCGTTTTAGGGTTACAAGAAAAGTTCAGCTTTATTTTCGCAAGCAAGAACGTTCTCGATTTTATGCTTTACCACTTCTTTAATAGAATCCCTGGCAGGACGCAAATACTTGCGAGGATCAAAATCAGCTGGATTTTCTGCCATATGTTCGCGAATGGATGCGGTAAATGCAAGCCTCAAGTCAGAGTCAATATTTACTTTACATACTCCCATGGTGGTTGCTTTTCGCAGCATCTCCTCAGGAACTCCTTGAGCTCCAGGCATTTCTCCTCCATACTTGTTTATTTTTTCAACATATTTAGGCATTACTGAAGAAGCACCATGTAAAACAATGGGAAAGTTTGGAACCCTTCTTTGAATTTCTTCCAGAATATCAAATCTTAAGCGGGGCTCCCCCTTAAATTTATACGCTCCATGACTGGTGCCAATGGCTACAGCCAGCGAATCAACGCCGGTTTTTTCTACAAATTGTTCCACTTCAGCCGGATTAGTAAAAACGGCATCTTCTTCTGCCACATTTATTGCATCCTCAATACCAGCCAGGCGGCCTAGTTCCCCTTCCACCACAACTCCACGGGGATGGGCATAATCCACTACCTGCTTGGTTAACGCCACATTTTCCTCAAACGGGAGATGTGAACCATCGATCATAACCGAGGTAAAGCCACCATCTATACACTCTTTGCAGAGTTCAAAACTGTCCCCATGATCAAGGTGCAAACAGATAGGCAAACCTGTTTCTTCCAGGGCAGACTCCACTAAGTTCATTAAATAAGTATGATTGGCGTACTTCCGGGCTCCTGCAGAAACTTGCAAAATCAAAGGAGCGCTTTTTTCTTTCGCTGCTTCTGTAATCCCTTGCACTATTTCCATGTTATTCACATTAAATGCACCAATGGCATATCCACCTTCATAGGCTTTTTTAAACATCTCTTTCGAAGTGATTAAAGGCATTTCAACCATCTCCTTTCCTCTAATATTAATAACCTACTTATCATCATAATTATTTTTACCCTAAATTTCAAATAAATTAATCTTTATGGTACTAGTTTTACTAATAAGTTAGCGACTCAGTCCGCTTTTAATATCGCGGAGTTCATCATAGATGCAGAAAAGCAACAAGATAATTTCCAGGTAAACCCGGTATAAAATTACGCCAATCAGGCCCCCTAAAGGAGCAAAAATCAAAGTTAGAAAGAAACTTCCCCAGCTTCCAAAAGGTTGCGTGGCAGCTCCAAAAGAAGTAAAAATAGCTGCTAAAACCATAAGCCCTATTCCAACTATACCCAGAATAAAAAGCACCTTAATTACTTTCGGGGTTATCATCTCTTTCATTTCCCAGTCAAACAAAGAACCAAAAAAATTCTTGTCAAGAGGTTGAGGAGTTGTTAATTTTTCCGTCTCAATATTTTCCTGGCTACAGGAAGGACAAAAAGCACCCTCAGG
>PWGT01000163.1 GCA_003554535.1 Syntrophomonadaceae bacterium
GGGATAGCTTTAAAATAGTATCTACCAGAGCCTCTATGTCAGCAGGTGGTGCCCCACGCATTCCCTGCAAAATTTTAAAACCACGGATTTCCTGGATCATACTCCAGGCATCTCGCCGAGATAGAGGAGCTACACGGAACGAAATGTCCTCCATTACCTCTACAAATACTCCTCCCAAACCAAACATAATTACAGGCCCAAAAACCTCATCACGCTTCATCCCCAGTATAACTTCCGTTGCCGGACGTAGAGTTTCCTGCACCAAAATCCCTTCCAGGGTTGAAAAAAGATTCTCTTCCTTCATTCTTGCCCATATACTTGTTACAGCTTCTTTTACTTCTTCTTCATTAGATAAGTTTAATTTTACCCCATCGATATCTGATTTATGAGTTACATCAGGAGATTGTACTTTCAATGTTACCGGAAAACCTATTTTATGAGCTGCTTTTAATGTTTCATCTACAGAAGAAACCACTTCACCCCTGGGAATTTTTATGCCATAAGTTTTTAAAATCTTTCCAGCTTGATATTCAGTCATGTTCCGCCGAGAAGCACTTGCTATCAAATCTGCACAAAACGAACGTTCATCATCCGCTAGTTTAGAAGCACTTTTTTCTGAATTGTCTTCAATATGAAGTACGTCCTCCCGGGATTCCACCCAATCTGCAAGAGCTTTTACAGACCAAACCCCATTATGGTTACTGTCAATGACCGGAATACCAGCCTCACGCATCTGGCACAAAAGCTCAAAAACTTCGCCAGGATCTCCGAACGGAAGCCCAACAAGAACCATGGGCTTTTCAATTTGCTCATATACTTCCACTAGTTGCTGCGAAATGGGCTCAAAAAGATCCAGACCCAATTGAAAACTTATCAGCAGTACATCCACATTAGGATCTTTCTCCACTATTCTCAAACTTTGGTAAAGAAGTTCCCTATCCGTGAGTACCTGAGCTGTAAGGTCTACAGGATTGGCAGAAGAGGCAAAAAATGGCAATATTTCATCCAGGGCCTCCCGAGTCTCTGGTGCAAAATCTACTACTTCCAGTCCCAGTTGTCCGCATTTATCGGCCAAAATAACGGCACCTCCGCCTGAGGCAGAAACTATGGCTGTCCGTTTTCCTTTCGGCCAGCGACCTGTTGCCGATACATTGAGCAGAGCCAGCAATTGCTCCAAACCATCAGCGCGAATAACGCCAGACTGCTGGAAAGCAGTATCATAAACATGATCTTCGCCTGCCAGTGAGCCAGTATGAGAAGAAGCAGCACTGGCTCCCACTCCTGTACGACCAGTTTTCATAACAATCACTGGCTTATCCTGGCTGCGAGCATCACGTGCCAAGTTCATAAATCGAACTCCCTGGCCATCCTTTAAGCCCTCAATGTAACCGGCAATGATTTTGGTATAAGGGTCATGAACCATATGCTCAAAGAAATCGGTAAAGCTCAAATCCGCCTGGTTCCCCACACTGGCAAAGTAATCAAACCCCAATTTCATCTGTCCGGCTAACTGGAATATAAAAGCCCCAAAGAAACCACTTTGGGAAATAAGGCTGAAGCGATGGGTAAAGGTATGATCCTGATATTTTTGCATTCGGGCAAAGCTGGCCCACAGCCCGTTAAGATTGTTGATCATACCCAAAGAATTGGGCCCCATTAGTCGCATTCCATGATTCCTGGCCAACTCAGCGATTTCTTTTTCCACCTCACTGGATTCGCCACCAACCTCCGAAAAGCCGGAAGTGAAAACCAGAGAGCCTTTTACCCCCTTCTCTGCACACTGCTTAACAGCTTCCTTAACATACTCGGCAGAAACCACGATTATGGCCAGATCCAAAACATCTGCGGGAACCTCCTGTACAGTGGGATAACATGTTCTATCTTCTATTTGAGTGTAATTGGGATTAACAAGGTAAATTTCCCCCTGAAAGCCTGCTTCTTGCAAAGCCCTGAAGGGGCGACCTCCAGGCTTAAAAGGATTAGATGAAGCCCCCACTACAACCACAGATTTGGGGTTAAAAAAAGGATTTAAATCGACCGGAGAATCTCCCATTCCCTCTTCGCTTTCTTCAACATTGCTCAAACCATTACAATATCTTTGGTTAAAATTAGAATTCAAAATTATTTCCTCCCTTGCCAGGTAACTTATAATGTTAATAGCTTCGTATTATCTTTAGCATAATTTAGTAATTTTTTACTCGATATGCTTTTGTCTAATATTTAGTATTCTTTATTTAAATCTCGATTTCCTTCCTCGCCAGGAGGAGATGACAGCTATATGGCGAATCAAAAATATTAGGCAATAAAAGGAACAAAAGCAGGGAGTGAAAAAGCCATGCTGGAATATATTAATTTAAACAAACAAGAACTGGAAGAATTGGATCCCCATAAAACAATCTTTCTGATGGCCTTAAGCCCTATTGAGGCTCATGGCCCTCATCTTCCTTTGGGCACAGATGTTATTGTGGCAGAAGAATTGCAAAAAAGGTACGCTCAGGAACTAAAAAAAGAATATCCAAATTATACATTGATTAGAATACCTTCGACTTATATGGGCTCAGATACCGTCCCCGCTTTCGGCTCTTTGTCATTTCCGGCTCCGGCTTTGAAAAAAGTTTTACTTTCACTGGGGAAAAGCCTTGCCAATAAAGGCTTTCGCTACCTGTTTCTTTCCGATAATCACGGTGGTCCCCGCCATCACCTGGCCATAGAAATTGCCTCTCGCAAACTCTGGAAAAAACATGGCTTCTACCTTATAAACCCTTTTAGTCTGGTATTTAAAAAGATGGTTCAGCACGATAAGTATTTCATGGATAAAACAGGACTAAAAGCAGGGAAAACGGGTGATGATGAAGATGCCCATGCCGGAACCAATGAAACCTCTCTCATGCTGGCCATAGCGCCTGATAAAGTATCCGATGATTACAGGGAAGTCCCACCTTCCACACCACCTCCTCCCAGCCGGCCAATTTTATTACTTTCCCGCTTTTTGGGGCTTTTCTCCACCCAAACCTCTAAAGATTTAAAACACCTGGCCAATGTTGTAGGTTGGATAAATGACCCAAATATGAAATCATACATGGGAACCCCTGCCTTTGCTACAGAAGATGCTGGAGAAGCAATGCTAAAAGCGCGGGTAGATATTGCCATGCAATTATTTCGAGATGCAATTGCCGGCAAAGAAGTTTCCATCGATCCCATGCTCTGGCGCATGAAGTTTTTGCATATGCTTCCGGAATAGTTTTTTCTTTTAATTCTTCTTTTCTTGTTATAAAATATAAGTACTAGTTAGGATTAAAAATATAGTCCAAAAAAGGAAAACAGTGTCTAACGGTGAATTATTTTTAATAAAAGAAAAAAATTTCAGTCATAAATCGATAAAGCCTGGCATCATTCCATTAACCGGGCAAATTATCAATAATGTGCTTTAAACATTTTTCAAGGAGGCAACAAACTTGTTTCTCCAGGCTCAAAGGAAAATAGATAAAAAAATTTATCTGGTTTTTTTTTCGGCGATATTATTTATTGTATCCCTAATGTATACTTCTAATGATCATGCGCACGCTACTGTCACCCCGGATTTTTCCCCGGAAGCAATTAATAATTCCGCAGAAGCAGGCATTCCTTCTGCTAACTTGCTTTGGGATTTTGAAGAACATAAATATAAATCTGAGGACCCTATGCTGCTCGAGCATGAATCATCTTTTCCTTTTACAGGAGTCAGTGTAGGCTTAAACTTGGAGAAATCAAATTATTGTCAATGTAACCTGGAAATTAAAATACGAACTAAAGAAAACAATGGTACATACGGCAAATGGCATGATCTCTCAGTTAATTGTTGTGGCGCAGACTATCCTTCTGAACTACAATGGTCAGAGCTGTTTTTTACAAAAGATGGACAAGCCCATGATCAGTTTGAAATAAAAATTGTTCCATCCCCAAACAAAGAATTATTACAAGTAAAAGTAAATATTGCCGATGCCTCTGACTCTTCTTCAGAAACTCCTCCCACTCAAGAAGACACTAATATTCAAAATAAGACATCAAAAGAGACAAGCATTGAAAAACTTGCAGCTACATCTACTTCCAGCAAAAATGAAAGACCCCGGATTGTTAGGAGAGAAGAATGGTGGGGAGATATGAATAAATCAAAAAAACGTCCCAGCCTAAATCCTATTGATCCTTCGCATGCCGTAGTTCACCACACCGCAACCGAAAACTCTCCTTCTGATCCCAAGCAGGCAATCCGGCAGATGTGGAATTATCATGTTAACTCCCTGGGATGGTTTGATATTGGGTACAATTTTCTCATTGATGAAGACGGAAATATTTATGAAGGCAGAAATAACGAAAATATGGAGCTCTTTGATGTTCAGGGTGCGCACGCCGGACCTCAAAACAACTCATCCAGCATTGGAGTTGCCCTTATCGGTCAGTTTCAATCAAGTATAAATAATCCATCGCCGGGAGAACCGGAAAGCAAGGCTATAGACTCGCTTGAAAATTTGTTAGCATGGCGGTTTACCCAGTACAACATTGATCCCCTTGGAACTGACGATATTGGAGATTACAGCGATACAGACACAATTTGCGGTCACCGAGATGTAGGCAATACCAGTTGTCCAGGAAACAAGCTATATGAAAAACTTCCTCAAATAAGGGAAGAAGTCAACTCCAAAATGGAAGAATTTGCAAACTTCCACCAGCTATCTTTTCACCCAGATCCTGAAGAAGGGGGAGACATTACACCTTATATAAATGGAAACTACTATGAAAGCGGAACAGAAATAAAACTTGAAGCTCATTCAACAAATGAATACCTTTTTGAAAAATGGGATTTTGAAGGTTCCCATAGTAATTACCCAGAGAATACTGAAGAAGCTAAAATAAAATTTAAAATGCCTGGCCAAAAAACCAAAATCAATGCGTTATTCTCACCGATAGAATTTGAGCATATAACTCGAATTGCTGGAAGTAACAGATTCCAAACTGCAATCGAAATAAGCCAAAAAGCATTCCCCGA
>PWGT01000029.1 GCA_003554535.1 Syntrophomonadaceae bacterium
AAGCTGCTTACCCCATCAATGCCATGGGTATTTCCAAAGCCATGATGGAGAAAGTTTTTGTGGCCAAGTCAAAAACCGTTGATCCAGATGAAACACTAATATGCGGCACACGTTACGGTAATGTTATGGCTTCCAGGGGTTCTGTCATACCCTTTTTTATAGAGCAGGTAAAAAAAGAGCAACCCTTAACGATTACAGAACCAAATATGACCAGATTCTTGATGAGCTTGGAAAGTGCTGTAGAATTAGTCATCTATGCCTTCAAATATGCAGAAGCAGGAGATATCATTGTGCAAAAAGCGCCGGCCTCCACCATTGGTGATTTAGCTCAGGCCATCAAGGAACTATTTAATGCTGAGAGTGAAGTTAAGATTATAGGCCCTCGACATGGAGAGAAGATGTGTGAAACCTTGCTGACCAAAGAAGAGTTTGTAGTTGCTCAGGATTTGGGTGATTTTTATAGAGTGCCGGCAGACAAACGTGATTTAAATTATGATAAGTACTTTGTAGAAGGTGATCAGAGACTTGCTTTAGAAGAGGAATACAATTCACATAACACAAAAAGATTAAACGTAGAGCAAGTAAAAGAAAAACTTCTCACCCTTGATTATGTACAAAATGAACTGAAAGGCTGGGTTAAGCAAAAACAATGAAGATAATGGTTACCGGGGCTAACGGTTTTATTGGTAAAAACTTGGTGGCTGAGTTAAAAAATCAAGGTTATGAGGAATTGCTGCTTTGCTCTAGAGTTACAGAATATCCCGTTTTAGAGGAGTACTGCCGGCAGGCAGAATTCGTATTTCACCTGGCAGGGATAAACCGGCCTCAAGATGAGGCTGAGTTTATGGAAGGCAATTTTGGTTTTACGGAAAAACTTCTAGAAATGCTAAAGTATTCTGAGAATCCTTGCCCCGTGGTGTTTGCTTCATCAATCCAGGCAGAAAGGGACAACCCCTACGGTCAGAGTAAAAAAGCTGCTGAAGACTTGCTCTTTTCATACAGCAGGGAAACGGGTGCCAAGGTCCTAGTTTACCGCTTTCCAAATGTATTTGGGAAATGGTGTAGGCCCAATTACAATAGCGTTGTGGCTACTTTCTGTTATAATATTGCTCGGGGATTGCAGATTACAGTCAATGACCCAAATGCTGTGCTCAACTTGGTATATATAGATGATGTAATTCAAGAATTGCTCAATGCCCTGAACGGTAATGAAAATTCCGTTGGTGATTTTTGTGAAGTTTCAATTCTCCATAATATAACCCTTGGTGAACTCGCCGACTTGATTTATTCCTTTTATAAAAGTCGGGAAGAGCGTTCAATTCCCGATATGTCGGATGCTTTTACCAAAAAACTATATAGCACCTATTTAAGCTACCTCCCCTCTGATCAATTCAGTTATCCATTGGAAATGAAGATTGATTCCAGGGGGTCTTTTACAGAGTTCATCAAAACGCCGGATAGAGGGCAGGTATCTGTAAATGTATCTAAACCGGGAATTACCAAGGGGAACCACTGGCACCATACTAAAAATGAAAAGTTCCTGGTAGTATATGGAACAGGGGTGATTCGCTTTCGAAAAGTTGATGAAGAGGAAATAATTGAATATTATGTTAGTGGCGATAAACTGGAAGTCATTGATATACCGCCTGGGTATACCCATAATATTGAGAACTTGGGCGAGACAGATCTGGTGACCATCATGTGGGCGAATGAACCCTTTAATCCGGAAAATCCAGATACAAATTTCCTGGAGGTTTAGCACTGTGAAGAAACTTAAAGTGATAACTGTTATAGGGACGCGTCCTGAAATTATTAGATTGTCTCGAGTAATGGCAAAATTGGACGAGTATTTTAACCATGTAATTGTTCATACCGGGCAGAATTATGACTATGAATTAAACGAAGTATTTTTTAATGATCTGGAACTTAGAAAACCGGACTACTTTTTGGATGCTGCAGGTTCATCTTTGGCAGACTCCATCGGGAATATTATAAGCAATATCGATCCAGTATTAGCGCAAGAAAGCCCGGATGCTCTATTGGTCTTGGGTGATACCAATAGTTGTCTTTCCGTTATTCCGGCGAAACGTAGAAAGATTCCAGTGTTCCATATGGAAGCAGGGAATAGGTGCTTTGACCAGAGAGTCCCCGAAGAGATTAATAGAAAAATAGTAGATCACACTAGTGATATCCACCTTCCTTACAGTGACATTGCTCGAGAGTATTTGTTAAGGGAAGGAATTTTACCCGATCGCATTATTAAGACCGGAAGTCCACTCTATGAAGTTTTGCACTATTATGCTCCAAAAATTGATAGTTCTAAGGTGCTGGAAAAATACGAACTCAGCCCATATGACTACTTTGTAGTAAGTGCTCACAGGGAGGAAAATATTGATTCCGAGGTTAATTTTGATAAACTAGTAGTCATGCTTAATGAATTGGCAAATGAATATAATAAAAAAATTATTGTATCAACACACCCAAGAACGAGGAAAAAAATTGAGGATAAGAAAGTTAAGCTGCATCCCCTGGTTACTTTGTTAAAACCCTTAGGTTTTTTGGACTATATTAAACTTCAAAAAGAGTCGTTTGTGACTTTATCTGATAGTGGAACAATTACTGAAGAATCATCGATTTTAAATTTTCCTGCTTTGAATATACGCGAAACCCACGAACGCCCGGAAGGCATGGAGGAAACTGCTGTAATTATGACGGGCCTGGAAGTTAGCAATGTGTTAAATGGATTGTTGATGCTAGAGCAACAAGAGCGTGGAGAAAGTCGCACTTTAAGGCTCGTTTCGGATTATAATGCGCCTAATGTTTCAGAGAAAATCGCCCGGATTATCTTAAGCTATGTAAGTTATGTAAATAGCTTTGTGTGGAAGAAAGATTGAATAGATCATCATAAAATATTTCTGTGAAGAAGTAATACAGATATATAATGATGGTTTGACTATGACTATTTTTTGCAAAAGTTACTAGTATGTTAAATATATTTAAATTGCTACTGATGTTTTAACTACTATTGCCATTAGTGCAAAACTTATATACGTAATAAAAAATCTCATAAGGCTTAAGGGAGGAGATTATGAATTCAAAAAATAAAACTGGCATAATCGGCCTCGGTTATGTGGGCCTTCCTCTTTTACTTGATTTTGCGGAAAATAAAATTCAAACTATAGGCTTTGACATTGATCAGGAAAAAGTTGAGCTATTCCAAAAGGGTAAGAGCTAAATAAGCTATATTCCCGATGAAAAAATATCTACTATTATTCAATCTGGTTATTTTGAGCCTACTGCAGATTTTACTCGTCTGCAAGAGGTTGATAATATCATTATTACCGTTCCAACACCTTTAAATGAATCCCGAGAACCTAACCTATCTTTTGTAGAAAACACGACTAAAACTATAGCAGCTAACTTGCGACAGGGGCAACTCATCGTAATGGAGAGCACCACCTATCCTGGAACCAGCCGGGATGTTATCCTTCCCATACTAGAAGAAACTGGTTTAAAAGTAGGAAAAGACTTTTTCCTAGCTTACTCCCCGGAAAGAGTTGACCCTAATAACAAGGATTACAGTGCCTGGGCCATTCCTAAAGTAGTAGGTGGCATTACTCCTCAATGCTTGGAGCGGGTTAAAAATTTGTATAGTAAGGTTTTTAAGGAATTAGTTCCCGTATCATCGGTGGAAACAGCGGAAGCCAGCAAGCTTTTGGAAAATATTTTCCGCAGCGTTAATATAGCCATGATTAACGAATTGAAAATGTTATTTGACCGGATGGGCATAGATGTTTGGGAAGTTATAGGCGCATCAGCTACCAAGCCTTTTGGTTTTATGCCTTTTTATCCGGGTCCAGGATTAGGTGGCCACTGTCTGCCCATAGATCCTTTTTATTTGACCTGGAAAGCCAGGCAGTATGATTTTACCACCAGGTTCATTGAATTGGCCGGGGAAATAAATATAACCATGCCCTACTACGTGGTAAGAAAAACTGTGGATGCTCTCAATAATGAGGGGAAAAGTATAAAAGGTGCTCGTGTATTGATTTTAGGGGCAGCTTACAAAAAAGACGTTGATGATATCCGGGAATCACCTGCGGTAAAAATTATTTCCCTTTTGCAAGAGAAGGAGGCTGAGGTGTATTACCATGATCCTTATATCCCGGTAATTGAAGGGATGAGGAATTATCCGGGGTTTGTGATGGAATCGGTTGATTTAAATGAGGAAATTTTAGAAAATGTTGATTGCGTCGTGGTAGTAACTGAACATTCCAGCTATGATTTTGATTGGATATTGGAAAAAAGCTTATTGATTGTAGATACCCGGAATATTTTTAAAGGGTATAACAATGCTAAAATCATTAAGGCTTAACAACGGAAGGGAATTATATGGAACATAAATTATTAGTAACTGGTTGTGCGGGGTTTATTGGTTTTCATCTGGCCTGGCGCTTGCTGGAAGATGGTCAACCTGTAGTAGGTTTGGATAATCTCAATAATTATTACGATGTCCAACTGAAAAAGGATCGCTTAAATATTCTTAAAAAATATGACCACTTTGAATTTCAACGAGTTTCTCTGGAAGACAAGGAAGCGATGTCAGACTTGTTTGCCCGGCATTCCTTCAATAGAGTGCTGCATATGGCTGCCCAGGCTGGTGTCCGCTACAGTCTGGAAAATCCTCATGCCTATACCGAATCTAACATTGAAGGCTTTATTAATATCCTGGAAGGTTGTCGGCATAACGAGGTAGAGCATCTAATTTATGCTTCCTCTAGCTCGGTATATGGGGCTAATACTCAAAAGCCTTTTTCAGTACATCAGAATGTGGATCATCCGGTAAGCCTTTATGCTGCTACCAAAAAAGCTAATGAATTAATGGCTCATACTTACAGCCATTTGTACGGGTTGCACACAACGGGTTTACGCTTTTTCACCGTATACGG
>PWGT01000052.1 GCA_003554535.1 Syntrophomonadaceae bacterium
AAGGGTGCGACCCCTCTGTAAAAAAATCGCGGGGCTTGCCAGGATAATTATATTAATCTCAAGCCCCGCTTTTCTATCTCTAATGGGCCATGATAAAGCTACTCAGGCGGGTGGTGTATTGGGCGCTACTCCCGTGATTTACAGGCAGTTATAGCAGCTCTCAAAGGTGTTGAAGAGGTAGGGGGCGTGCAATTATTAGCACTGTTTACCAATTTGTGGGGTCAAATGAGAAAGCCGGGTCTATTTTACAGAAAATAATATAACTTTCACTCAAAAGGCAGGATAATTAGTAGTAAATGGCGAATATTTGAAATCACCCATAAGGGGTGATTGTTTTTCCTTTCGATATTGTGTATTGTGTGTAAAAAAGTTAAAAGTAAGGGCAGTCTGTGCCAACCTAACATTAATATTTAAACAACCCAGAAACGCTGGGCCGTCCGTGGTTAACGGGAGGAAAAAGAAATGATGAGTACCAGTAACGAGTACGAGCCAAGTAATTCTTTACCGGGTAAGGCCCGGGACACGTTGGAAATTTATACCCTGGGGCAATTTTCGGTGCGCCGTAACGATCAGCTCCTATCAGCCAAGTTTGGCCGCCTCAACAAGTCCTGGGAACTTTTCATTTACCTGATCACTCACCGCGACAAACTTTTCCCGGTTGAGGTGATCCAGGAAGCGCTTTGGCCGGAAGAAGAATATTCCGATCCGTCGAAAAACCTGCGCAACCAGGTGCACCGCTTGCGGAAAATCATAGACCCGGAACAACAGGCGGATAAATATTCAGCGGTGCTTTACTCGCATGGCTGTTACAGCTGGAACCGGGATATTTCTTACTGGCTTGACGTTGAGGCCTTTGAAAATCTCTGCAACCAGGCCCGCAGCCAGGCTGAAAAAAAACCTGCTGAAGCCATGGAAACCTACAAAAAAGCCCTTTCCCTGTATCGCGGCGATTACCTCCCGGAATTCAGCTACAGCGAATGGGTCATTCCCGTGCGCCACTACTACCGGCAGCTGTTTATAAGGAGCGTTTTAGAGCTGCTTGACCTTTGCAAGGAAGCGGGAAAATACCAGGAGATGGCCAAGCTATGTGAAAAAACCTTTATGGTCGAACAGTGTGAAGAAGAAGTGCACCAGCGTTACCTGGAGGCGCTGATGAAGGAAAACAAGATGATCCAGGCCCGCAGCCACTACCAGTATATTACCGCCTTGCTGTACCGGGAATTCGGGTCAAAACCCTCTGCTGCGATGCAGCGCCTCTACCGGGAGATGAAAAACAGCATTGGGGAGCTTGAACTCGACTTTGCCGATATCAAGGAACTGCTCAAAGAACACCAGCCTCAGAGCGGTGCCCTCTACTGCGACCCCGAATCTTTCGAGCTGATTTGCAAGCTAGAAAAGCGCCGGGTAAAAAGAGAGAACAAGCCCATGTATATCGCCACCTTGACCCTCACCGGGCCCGATTACCGGCTGCCCCCTCCTTCGGATTTAATGGAGGCCATGGAAAAAATGAAAGAGGTGCTTTTTAGCAGCCTGCGCGGCAATGACGTTTTTACCCGCTGGAACGAGTCGCAGTTCGTGATCCTGTTATCTATTGCCGGCGAGAAACAAACCGATAATATCATTGCGCGCATTTGTGAAAGATTCAGCCAGTCCATTTCGGGAGACCTGGTTGTGCCTCGCAGCACCCTGCACTCGTTTTCCCATTCTTAACAATCTTAAAAATCTAGCCGCCTTTTAACTCAGGCCCGCTTGCGGCAAGGCCAAAACTACCCCACGGCAATGAAACGGGGTGGTTTTTTTTATGCCCCGGCATACCATTATTATCTAATAAAGGAAATATTTTTTTGATTTGCGACTGACCAGAGATCAATCGGCGGATAAACTGAGAAAGAAAGAAGGACAATATGAGAGTATGGCAGGTAAGTGATGAGACACCTCGGTGCTATTATTAACTCAAAATTATTTCCCAAAGCGCACCCTGGGGCTTTTAACTGCAGACAGTTTTAGCGGTTAAGCTAAAGTCAGGCATTTGCTGATCAGGAAGCCCTGGAGCCTTTCAGGATTAAGGGTGCGGTGCATTTTACCACGAAATGCAGTCAAAAAAAAAGCCAATTGATCCAGCGGAAGGGGGTGGCCAAAGGCAAAACAGTCATCTAGCGGAAGTTTCCAGTGGTTCTGTTCTTGTAGGTGCCGGTTTGGTAGAAGCATGGAGCAGGCAGTTTTAGGGGAACAACCCTGGTAATTTATGACGATTGCTTAACAATGTTAACTAGGGAGGGTTGCTTTGGGTTAAAAAAATAATCACAAGCATTTTGATTTATGCTTCACTATTATGTTAGGAGGATGAGTTATGCAGAATTATTTCCGCAGCTATAAGTATCTAGCAATTTTGATCGCTTTATGCTTTGTAGTTTCGCTTTTTGTAGGCACTACTTTTGCAAACGAAAATGAGGAGCAGTTTAAACGGCTGTACGGTGATAACCGCTACGAAACCGCGGTGGAAATCGCCAAGTACCAGTATGAATCAGCCGATGCGGTGGTCCTGGCCAGGGGCGATGTGCTATATGACGCCCTCTCAGGCAGCGTCCTGGCTGCACAGCTGGATGCGCCGGTCTTGCTCACTCAAACCGGCAGCCTGCCTGCGGTAACAAAAGATGCCATTTCGGACCTGGGAGCAAGCAAGGTCTACATCCTGGGTGGCGAAGCGGCAGTTTCAGCAGCTGTTGCTGACGAGTTAGTAGCTGAAGGTCTTGAGGTTGAGCGGATCAGCGATGCCGACCGCTACAGCACTGCCGCTGCGATTGCAGAAAAAGTGGCAGAGCTGATGGGAGAAGACTTCCCCACGGAAGCCTTTATCGTCAGCGGCGATGCTGTCCCCGACGCACTGACCGTATCGCCCTATGCTGCGATGAACGGGATGCCCATTTTACTGGTCAGGGAAGATAGCGTTCCTGAAGCCACCAGTGATGCCATCGATGCTTTAGGTTTAGAGGACTTTACCATCATCGGTGGTCCTGCCGTGGTCAGTGACGCGGTTCAGAATGACTTGGACGCAGAAAGGATCTGGGGTGAAAACCGCCATAAAACAGGGGCGGCAGTAGCCAGTGAATATTTCAGCCCCACCGAGGAAGTTCCCGGAAGCATCATTTTTGCAAGCGGGCATAACGACAACCTGGTTGATGCCATGGCCGGCGGTTATTTTGGAGCCAAGCAGGAAGGCCCCATTCTTTACACCACCAGCCTGGACGATGATGTCATGGCATACATGTCTGCTGTAGTTACTGAACAGCCAGAGATCGGTGTTTATGTCCTTGGCGGGACTGCAGCTGTCAGTGAAGCCAAGTTCGACGACATCAAGGATCTGTTCCCGGAACCGCTCGAACTGGGTGTGATTGAGTCAGTTGAATCAGCCAGCGTAAGTGTTGAGTACGGTACCGCGTTGGCAGATGCTCTTGATATGCTTCCTGATGAATTAGAAGCCACCCTTACAGATGCAACCACCGTGGATGTAGGTGTTGACTGGGCCGAAGAAACCGACCCGGAATACGATGCTGAAGCACCCGGTGAGTACAGCGTAGAAGGTACTCTGGTAGACCTTCCCGAGGGTGTAACTAATCCTGAAGAAGTAACAGCATCAGCGACTATTACAGTAGAAGAGCAGGAAATACTTGAAGTTGTAAGTGTTGAGCCTGTTACCAGAAGTGTTCCTTGGGGTACATCTGAAGACGATGCTCTGGCAATGCTTCCCGGTGAAGTAACAGCTAACCTGGACGACGACTCTTCGGTTGAAGTTAACGTTGAATGGGATGATGAGATTCCGGGCTACGATGCTGAAACCGAGGGCGAATACTCTGTTGAAGGTGAACTGGTTGACCTTCCTGAAGGCGTAGAAAATCCGGGTGAGGAAAAAGCATCAGCTACCATAACGGTAGAACCACTCGTAGCTGCGTTTGTAAGTGACGGTCAGCAATTCGTCCATGAAGTTGATACAGAGACCGGTATAATCGTCCTGGAAAATAGCATAACCTTACCTGAGGCACCGGCAATATTAAGGGTGCGCACCGATGGTCTGCGGATTATGCTCAATGGTAACACAGTGGACTTAAACGGCAAAGCGATCGCCTTTGAAGGCGATGGTATCCGGGTAGAAAACGGTACCTTTGCTCAACCTCATTCCGAGGAACATGGAATCATTTCACCGGAAGATTTCCCCTGGGGTGAAATAGATATCATGGTTGATGGCACTGGTGTGGACTTCGATACAGTCACATTTAATGCCTTCTTCAAAGACTGGTATCAAGAGCAGGATGAACATGCTGAAGGTCTTTACATGGTAGACTGTACCTTTAACCTGCCTGCATTGTTTGAAAGCGATGTTCACCTAGATAGCGCCAACATCAATGCTGCAGTAGGTGTAAGAAATGACGATGCAGTCTTGGATAACCCGGTACTGCGCCCGAACCCAGTCCATACACAGAGGCTCCAAGTTGATGAAGGAACTGTAACAACTGATCGTGCCGATGATGATGAGCATGGCTGGACGGGTTACACTCAGGGTATGCTCTACATTACCGGTGATATTGATCTAAACAACCCGCACTTAAACCGTGGCTTCACCGGCTTCTATGTCGGTAAGGACTTGAAGTACTACGGTGAGACTTCCAAGACTGAAGTCACTATGACCGACGGAAAAGTTACCAGCAACAAGTACGAGCAGTCCTGGATTGCTCTTCAGCATCCCAAGGCGGAGCTTATTATTAACGGCGAAGTCGTAGTCGATGTTGAATTGGCTGGTCCGGCTATAGTTGGTAGAGGTTTAATCAAAGGCAATGCTACATTTACCGAAGGTAACGTCTACCCCGAAAGTAACGTCTACCTCGGCTGGCAGTCGGAAGACTTTGTGGATTGGTACAGACAAAAGTTTACACCG
>PWGT01000102.1 GCA_003554535.1 Syntrophomonadaceae bacterium
AAAGGAAGACCAACTTTAACCACCCATGATGAGGCAGGGTACTTTGATTTGGCACCCTCGGATATGGGAGAAAACGCCCGTCGGGATATGGTTTTAACCTTAACGGAAATGGGTTTTGAAATTGAAGCTTCTCACCATGAAGTTGCACCTGGGCAACACGAAATAGATTTTAAATACAGTGATGCGCTAACCACTGCTGATAAGCTTGCCACTTTTCGATGGGTAGTACGTACTATTGCTCAGAGGCACGGTCTCCACGCAAGCTTTATGCCCAAACCTATTTTTGGTATCAATGGTTCCGGTATGCATACTCACCAGTCCTTATTTAAGGATGACACTAACGTATTTTTTGAACCGAATTCTGAATATCAACTCAGTAATGAAGCGATGGGTTACATTGCTGGCATTTTAGAGCATGCTCCAGCTTTTACAGCCGTTACCAATCCCACGGTAAACTCTTTTAAAAGATTGGTACCGGGATATGAAGCGCCGGTTTACATTGCCTGGTCGGAAAGGAACCGTAGCCCACTGGTCAGAATACCATCTCGACGTGGTAGCAGTACCCGGGTAGAAGTGAGAAGTCCCGATCCGGCGGCCAACC
Source organism: Syntrophomonadaceae bacterium (assembly GCA_003554535.1). Next base: position 602 of record PWGT01000102.1, read on the forward strand.
CCTATTTGGCCTTAGCTGTTATGCTTAAAGGAGGGCTGGATGGGATCCAGAGGGGGTTGACGCCACCTGCCCCGGAAAACCGAAATATTTACGAAATGTCATGGGAAGAAAGGGAGCAAAGAGGAATTGATAGTCTTCCTGCCAATTTAGAAGAAGCACTGAAAGCTTTAGAAAACGATCCTGTAATACAAAGCGCTTTAGGGGAACATATTTGGGATCGTTTTAAAGAAGCTAAAACCCGGGAATGGGATGATTTCCGCACTGCAGTACACCCTTGGGAGGTAGAAAAGTACTTGGCTCGTTTCTAATTTTAGATATATTAATTGGCATGCCTCCGCCTTTTAGAGACTGTCTTATTACTTAGCTCTAAGAGATGGAGGCTTTTTTATCTCTGGTGAGCAGCCATTTAATAACCGTCAATTTACCGCCATTTAATAACTTATACTCATAATAATAATTGTTTTTTGGAGCTGCATAAGTGTATAATAGCATTATTCCAATATAATAAATTAAAGAAAGATAGATTAAAGAAAAGGGTTTGCTCATGGAAATAATAAAATGCTATATAAGAGCTTCCAGGCTGCCTTCACAATCCTATATATTTTTTCCTCTTTTATTGGGACAATCTATGGCCTTTTCCGTTAACAACTACATATCCATAACTATTTTTTCAGCTCTGGTGGTAGTGGGATTCACCATCCAGCTGTATATTGTGTATGCAAATGATTATGCTGACCTAGAGGTGGATGCTGACAATCATACCTATACCATATTTACGGGTGGTTCACGAGTTTTAATTGATGGGACTATCTGTAAAGCGACAATGGTCAGGGCAATTTGGTTGATGCTTGTCTTTAATTTATTATTGGGGATCTGTTTTACTATTTGTTTCCAAAGGCCATTATCTTTGATATTTATTATTTCCGCTCTATTTTTGTTGTTCGCATACAGTTACCATCCAATCAAACTATCTTACCGTGGTGGAGGGGAATTGTTGCAAGTTTTAGGAGTAGCGGTTCTTTTGCCCCTGTTCTCTTTCTACCTGCAAACGGGAGGTATAGATGGCTTTCACCTGTTGGTGATTTACATTCTAATTCCTAACACCTTATAGAATTAATATTGGCAAAGGTATTAGCAAAGGTAGAATTGGTAATTAAATAACATTGTGCTATAATTTAGGCGACTAAATGAGTATGTATTTATAATTAAGATCTTTCGAGTTGACCCGGAACTATAGCCTACGCGATCTGATAAAGAATTGATAGGCTGAGCAGTTACAAGATAGATATAAAAAAGGGCAGGAGGTATCTATTTGACTCAACCGGATAGTTTCCAAGTTATAGTTATTGGTGCCGGACATGCAGGGTGCGAGGCGGCAATTGCTTCGGCCAAAATGGGAGCGGAAACTTTATTGATTACTCCTAACCTGGACCATCCGGCTTTAATGGCATGTAATCCTTCTCTGGGTGGGCCGGGAAAAGGACACCTGGTTAAGGAAATAGATTCTTTAGGCGGAGTTATGGGGATGCTGGGGGATCAATATTCGTTGCAAATGAGAAGACTCAACACCGGAAAAGGACCTGCAGTGCAAGCTTTACGGGCTCAGATAGATAAAAACGCTTACCAGCGAGGCATGAAACATTTGCTGGAGAGTCAGCCTAACCTTTATTTGAGGGAAGGCGCAGTGGAAAGTCTTTTGGTTGAAAATAATCGAGTGAAAGGAATATTTACTCGCCACGGAAGCACTTTCTATGCTGAAAAAGCTATACTCTGTGCCGGCGTTTATCTTCGTTCGGAAATATTCGTAGGTCATTATCATTACTCAGGAGGTCCAGGGAACCAAAATTCTTCCCAGGGTTTAGCAGAGTTCCTGGTGGATTTGGGCTTTCAGGCAGAAAGGTTAAAAACAGGAACCCCGCCCAGAGTTTATAGTGATTCCGTGAATTACCAAGTATTGACACCAGTGGAAGGAGAACCTGATGCAGGTTTTTTTTCTTCCAAAACAGTTTACCACAAGGAATTGGAGAAGGAATTTGAGCAACTCCCGTGCTATTTGACTTATACTAACCGAAACACTCATGAATTAATTCAAGATAATATCAATTTTGCTCCTATTTATTCTGGCTTAATTAAAGGAAAAGGTCCACGTTATTGTCCTTCCATAGAGGATAAAGTGGTTAAGTTTCCTGATCGGGAAAGGCATCCTATCTTTATTGAACCGGAAAGTAAAGAATCTTGCGAGATGTACCTTCAAGGGATTTCTACCGGCTTGCCTGAAGAACTACAGCAGGAGCTGCTTCGTTCTATTCCCGGCCTGGAGCAAGTAGTTATCACCCGTCCTGCTTACGCTATTGAATACGATTACTTTCCACCAACCCAACTTTATCCTACTTTAGAAACCAAAATAATTAATGGTCTCTTTTTTGCCGGACAAGTTAACGGAACTACCGGATATGAGGAGGCTGCGGCACAAGGTTTAATGGCCAGTATTAACGCGGTGTTGCAATGTCGCGGAGAAACTCCTTTCATATTAGATCGTACTGAGGCTTATATTGGAGTTCTTATTGACGATCTGGTTACTCGAGGCGTAACCGAACCTTATCGCATGTTTACATCTCGTTGTGAATACCGGTTACTATTGCGGCATGACAACGCTGATTTGCGTCTTACAGAAAAAGGTTTTGAGTTGGGTTTAGTTGATCAAAAAAGCTACCACAATTTTAAAGAAAAACAAAGGCTCATAGAAGAAGAAAAAGACAAAGTTCATAATTATCGCCTTACGCCCAAGTCTTCCACTAATGCTATTTTAGAAGAAAATGGGTTTCCTCCTATATCTCAACCGCAAACCCTGGGTGATCTACTGAAAAGGCCGGAGATGAATTATGAATTAATAACCTATCTGTCACCACTGTTGGGAGGCCCGGTTCTCTCGCAAAGAAGAGAGATAGTAAGCGAAGTTGAGACCCAAATTAAATATGAAGGTTATATTTCCAGGCAGGAAGCTTCCTTGAACCAGGTGGCTCGTATGGAAGCAAAAAAGATACCTCCAGATTTGGACTATAAGTCTCTAACCAATTTATCCATAGAGTCCCGCCAAAAACTTGAAGAGATAAGACCTCAGACCCTGGGCCAGGCTTCTCGAATAGAAGGCGTAACTCCGGCGGATGTTTCTGCCTTGGCGTTGTATTTAGAAAGGAAAAAGCGGGTAAAAGATAAAGATAGCATTCAAAATAGGGGAGAAGATTCATGAAGAAGCCGGGATGGTATTATCGCTTGGGGCAATTTTTTAAAGTACGTTTTGGAGAAAAAGTCTATAAAATCCCGGTTCATGCTGGATTTACTTGTCCTAACCGGGATGGAATTATTTCTGACCAGGGTTGTGTATTCTGTTATAATCCTGGGTTTAGTCCGGCCACGGATAACATGTTAGGGCAAGAAGCACCGGATAGTATTACCGACCAGGTTCAGAAGTTTCAATCCAAAAAAGAAAATAGCGCTACTTCTTTTCCTCAAAAAAAGTACCTGGTGTATTTTCAAACTTATTCTAATACTTACGGGGAGCCTTCTTATTTAAAAAAACTGTATGAAGAGGCCCTGTCTTTTCCCGGAGTAATTGGGATCAGTGTGGGCACCCGCCCTGACTGTATTTCTCCAGGCGCTTTGCAGGTTTTAGCCGACTTAGCTAGGGATTATCACGTTTGGGTGGAGTTGGGGCTTCAATCCTCTCATAATGAAACCCTGGAAAAAATTCGCCGCGGTCATGATTATGCATGCTTTAAAAAGGCAGTGAATCAATTGGCACGGTCTGGAGTCTGGATTTGCACCCATTTGATTAACGGGTTACCGGGAGAAGACCATAAGATGATGATCGATACGGTAAAAAGACTTAATACCCTTCCTGTACACGGTATAAAATTTCATCAACTTCAGGTGATAAGGCATACTTCCTTAGAAAAAATGTATTACCGAAATGAAATTAAGGTTCTATCATGTAAAGAGTATTTAGAAATGGTGTGTGATCAGCTAGAGCATCTTCATGATGATATAGTAATTCACCGCTTGATGAGCGAAGCCAACCAAAGGGAGCTGCTGCTTGCCCCTCAATGGGACTTGGGGGGAGGACAGTTTTCCCAAATGGTGGAAGCCAGGCTCCGGGAAAGGGAAACCTATCAAGGATTAAAAACGAATTAAACGCTTAGCAAATAAAATAAGTTAGAACAGTTTCAGGGTGACAATATAACAGAATAACTACAAAAAAGAAAAATAAAGGTTGTTTTAATTCAACACAGATGGTATAATTCAATATTATAAATAACAAAGGCAAA
>PWGT01000161.1 GCA_003554535.1 Syntrophomonadaceae bacterium
CGCTATTACAGCCATGGTCGTAGACTTCTTAACTCTTCCTGATATAGAAAGTCGAGATTTCAGTTCATTGAGGGGTGTAGTTGGAGGGGGCGCCCCTATGCCGGAAGCTGTATGGCAACAGTTTAAAAAAGTAACAGGAATTTCTTTTATTGAAGGTTATGGTTTGACTGAATCTAGCGCAGCTACTCACATTAATCCACCCCAACAAGTTAAAATTCAGTGTTTGGGCATACCAGATTTTGGGGTTGATGCACGATTAATCGATCCTGATACCCTTGAAGAAATTTTAGAAGCTAACAAGCAGGGCGAAATTATCTTAAATGGGCCAGAAATATTTTTAGGGTATTGGAATCGACCTGAAGATAATGAAAAGAGTTTTATTGAAGTTGATGGTAAAAAATTTTTCCGCACAGGAGACCTGGCCTATGTAGATGAAGAAGGGTATTTCTTTCTTGTTGATAGAACCAAAAGAATGATTAATGCAGCTGGCTTTAAGGTTTGGCCTGCCGAAGTCGAGAACTACCTTTATAAGCATCCAGATGTTTTAGAAGCCTGCGTAGTTGGAATTCCAGATCCTAAACGTGGTGAAAATACGAGAGCATATATAGTATTAAAACCAGATTCAGCTAATAAGGTAAAACCTGAAGATATTATTGAGTGGAGCAAAGGACAAATGGCTGCATACAAATATCCGCGAGAAGTGATCTTCGTTGATAGCTTACCTAAAGGAGCTACGGGTAAAATACTCTGGAAGCAAGTTCAAGATGAGGCAATAAAAGAAATGGAAAAAAATAGCTAATATAAGGAGGAATCATATAATGCGTACAGCAGATCAATATGTTGAAAAGTTAAAAAGTATGCGACCAAATGTATATGTAGGCGGAGAGGTTATACAAAGGGATGATCCCAGGTTACTTCCTGCCATAAATGTGGTGTCACAGACATTTAATTATGCAAATGATCCCCAATATGAAGATTTAATGACAGCCCAATCTCATTTGACGGGAGAAAAAATTAATCGATTTTGTAATATTCATCAAAGCACTAATGACCTATTAAAAAAACAGGAGATGACAAGATTTCTTTGTGGACAAACAGGTGGGTGCATCCAGCGTTGCATGGGGATAGATGCGTTAAACGCAATTTCAGTGGTTACTAAAGAAATGGATAAGCTACTTGGAACTACTTACTATGATAGGTTTACAAACTATTTAAATTACTTTCAAAAAAACGATCTTGTTGGAAATTGCGCTCAAACAGATGTTAAAGGTGATCGCTCTAAAAGGCCTCATGAACAAGAAGATCCAGATCTTTATCTGCGTATAGTTGAAGAGCGAGAAGATGGAATTGTAGTAAGAGGAGCTAAGGCTCATAATACTATAGCCCCATATGCAGATGAAATTATCGTTGTGCCTACCCGGTTTATGACAGAAAAAGACAAAGACTATTCAGTTTCATTTGCGATTCCTGCTGACACAGAAGGAGTATACCTGGTCACTCGTATTACAAACCCGCGCCCCAGAAAAGAATTAAAAACTTTTGAGCATGGGAGTGCTGATTCATTAACAGTTTTTAATGATGTCTTTGTTCCTTGGGAACGTGTATTCATGAATGGTGAAACTCAATTTGCTGGCCAGCTTGCTATGCTTTTTGCCCTTTTCCATCGTCATAGTTACACAGGTTGTAAGCCTGGCATGACAGATGTAATTATGGGTGCTTCTGCTTTGGTTTCTGAATATAACGGAGTTGAGAAAGCTCCTCATGTAAGGGACAAGTTGGCTAACTTAATTACTGTAGCAGAGTTGGTTTATGGGGCTGGAATAGCAGCTTCTGTAAAGAGCAAGCAATACTCTTCAGGTACCTATGTTCCAGAGCCAGTTTATGCGAATGTAGGGCGTTACCACGCAGGAGTTAATGTGTATCATGAATATGATGTTCTGGCTGATTTAGCTGGGGGATTGCCAGCAACCCTTCCTCAAGAAGAAGAGTTTATTAGCTCTGAAACAGGTGAATTTATGCACAAATATATTATGCGTAACCCTGAAATAACAGCTGAAAATCAGCACAGGTGTTTCCGAATGTTAAGCGATATGCTTTGTTCTTCCCATGCTGGAGTAATGCAGGTAGCTGGGATTCACGGTGGAGGATCACCCATTATGGAAATTATTGCCATTATGGGGCAGTATGATTTGGAATCAAAAAAAAGAATAGCCAAAAACATTGCAGGGATAACAGACTAGCGTGGATTACAATGCAGAGAGCAGCCTATTAAGGCTGCTCTCCTAATAACCTTAAGAAAAAGGGAAAGGGGGTGGGAATATGAATATGCTAATATACTGTTTTATCGTAAACATTCTTACCTTTGTCATAGTAATCGCTTTAGGCGTTGGACTACGGAAAAAATTTATGGAAGATTAAAACTGAGCCTGTGAATTGGTGATAGTAAAACATTAATCGAAGGAGGTTTTGGGATGTTAGCTTATTATGTTTTAATTTTTCTAGCTATATACATTGGGTTGATGATTTTCTTGGGGTATTACGGTTCAAGAAAAGTAAAAGCAATTAGTGATTTTACTGCCGCGCTTTCTTCTTATGGCCCAATTCCAGTTGCTTTAGCGTACGCTGCAGTTTGGTCTAGCGCTATTACATTTATTGGCACTCCAGGCTTTATATATGGAATAGGACCTCCGGGCGCTCAGTATATTTATCTTGGTATGGCAGGGACTTTGATAGCAGCAGCATTAGCAACCTATTATTTTAGGCGTATGATTGAAAAGATGAAACCATTAACCTTGTTTGAGTATTTAGGCAAGCGCTTTGAAAGTGATGGAGTAATGATTATTGCTGCAATAACTTACGTATTTGGAATTCTGTTTTTCTGTGCATCAGCTTTAACCGGTGGAGGCACCATATTAGCAGTGGTTTTAGATGTTCCTTTCCAGTTAGGATTGTGCCTTTGTGCCCTAATATGTGTGGTGTATATTCTCTTAGGAGGCACTCATGGCACTACTCTTACAGCTGTAGTGCAGTCTACTATCATGACTATTTCAGCTGTTGTGATTTTTTTAATAGGATTTGTTTTCTTGTTTGAAGGAGGCGTAAGTGAAGTAATTGAAAGGGCCTCAGCCCAAGGTGAGCAGTTTAGTGGAAGCCACATTTTCAGCACTATCGATAGAACATTTATGTTACCGTCTGTGATTGGTATATTTATTGGGCATATTGCTTATGCATTTTCGCCTCATGTTGCTAAAACGGTGCTTATACTTCAGGACAAGCGTCAAGTTTTACCCTTTTTAATTTGGACTACACTAATTATGTCACTGATGATATTGGTTGTTTGGGCAGGCTGGGGAGCAAGAGCTTACTTGGCTGACCCCAACTTACACCCTGATTATGCATTGCCAACTCTCATTGTTACAGCTTTCCATCCAATTGTGGCAGCTTTACTTTGTGTTGCCATATTTTCTGCAGCCATGTCATCTTTCGGGCCGATGCTTCTTACTTGGTCTTCAAGTATAGCACATGACATTTATAGGAAATATATAGTGCCGCGTACCAATTCCAAAACGCTACCTGATGATTCTCTTGACAAAAGAGAGTTTCTGTACACCAGATTGCTTCTAATTGTAGGAACATTGATAAGTATAATTATAGTATGGGACCAACCAGAGTATCTAATTATAATGCTTTGGACAGGATTTGGCGCGACTATAGCTGGCATAGCTCCAAATACGATTATAAGTACTATGTGGAGGGGGGCAAGCAAAGCCGGTGCAATTGCATCTAATATAATGGGGGTTGTTTGTTATCTATTTACTTTTATGGTATTAGAGTTTACTCCTTTCGAAGCAGCTGGGGTAGCAATTACATTATCAGCTATTGTTTTAGTTGTAGTTAGTTTATTTACTCGAAAACCTTCTAAAGATGTATTAGATGATTTATTTGACGTTTCTGATGAGTATAGAAAGGGGTTGTCTCAGCCTGGTATGGTTCATAAAGATAGCTAAGTTAACAACAGATTAAAATATAAGTAAAGGAGATCATTTTTTGTATGTTTGAAAAATTATAGATATCTCTATATGGATTAGTAGATGTAACCATTGTCAGAATCCTACTGTTTCTTCCCTAATAGTTTGAAATTGCAAGGGATAGCGCTTGGGGGGACTGCCAATGGTTCTTTTTTTGGGGAGACACCCATGATTTAATTTGCAGGTGGTTACCAGATGCTACTTTAACCTATGTTAACCAGGTGTAACTTGCTTGCATGAGTTGGTAACCAATGCCATGGAGCATGGCAACCAGTTCGATCCGGATAAAAAAGTTACCATTAACTTGACCTTAACCCCGCAATTTGTTGCTGCGCAAGTAGAAGATGAAGGTGAAGGGTTTAACTGGTGTGAAAAAATAAATAAACCTCTAAATATTGAAGATATTACCGAAAGAGGCCGCGGCATTCCCCTGACTAATTTGCTTGTCCGTAATCTATTTTATAATACTGCAGGTAATAGAGCTACGTTGGTGATTGAGCAATAAGGCGAATCCTATAATTTGTTTTTAACTTTATGGATAGCCTTAAAGTGCTTAGGACTTAAATACTTTACTACTAACATATTGAATAATCAATTTTATTATCCATTAAAGCAAAATGTTATCTATTTTTAGATGATTTCGGAGGATCAAAAAGGAATACAAGTTTTAATGTAGAATATAAGCCAAACCCATAAATTATACTTAAAGGAAAAACAATCCGGTGGTGGAGATAGCAGAACTAAAAATAACAGGCAAATGGAATTCGGTAATTATAAAAAATTGCATATTAGGTGGAAAGGAAGTTTGATATGAGAAAATACGATTTATTAGTTTTAGGGGCCGGATCAGCCGGCATGAATTTGATTCGCCCACTTGCCGCGGAAGGTTGGAA
>PWGT01000174.1 GCA_003554535.1 Syntrophomonadaceae bacterium
CCTGAAAGTCCGGAAAAGCCATCATATTCCCCAAATGAAATCTTACAGCAGATTTCCCCTGAAGAAAGAAGTAAAGATGAAGAACATGTCCTTGTGAAATTTGTTCCTAATTCTGATGTGAAAATACTTCTTGAAGAATGGGAGACAGAAGTGGTGAAGGAATGGGAGCAGTTAGGGTGGACAAAAATTGCAGTTCCTAAAGATTTTTCTTCCAGTAATTTTTTGCAAGAAATTAATAATAACTCAGATGTTTTGAAAGCAGAGCCCAACCTTGCTTATGAGTTAGAAGGTGAAGTAATTCATGAGGAAAATGATTACAAAGATCGACTCTGGGGCCTTGAAAATATTAATGCTCCTGAAGCCTGGGATATAACTACCGGTTCTGAGGATGTAATTGTTGCTATTATTGATACAGGTGTTGATTTAAGTCACCCTGAATGGGAAGGGCATGAAATAGTAAACCCTTATAATGCAACTGATGATTTTTATCCTGCAACAATTGATTTAAGCGGGCATGGTACACATGTGGCCGGAATAGCAGTCAATGATGGTGAAACAGGCAAAACAAGTGGTGTAACATGGAATAGTCCTTTGCTCCCTGTTCGGGTTTTAAATTACATGACAGATCAGATACTGGTTGATTATCTAATCGAAGCTATAACTTTTCTTGGGGATTTTGCAGCTCAAAATGATCAAAAAAGAATTGTTGCTAATATGAGTATTGGTGGACGGGGATATAGTGCAGCCCTGAAAGATGCCATTGACTATGCTCTGGAAAATGGAGTTACTCTTGTTACTTCTGCTGGTAACGAGCATAAACAAGTTATTATGTTTCCAGCTGCTTATAATGGAGTAATAAGTGTTGCTGCCGTTGATGGGAATAATGAAAAAGCAAGTTTTTCCTCAACCGGTTTCTGGAATAATGTTGCTGCCCCGGGGAAAAAGATCTGGTCAGCAGTACCCAGTCTTCCAGGCTCAAGCATGCAATACACATATATGCAAGGTACTTCTATGGCTTCACCTTATGTGGCTGGAGCAGTAGCATTATTATTATCTGAGAATCCAGAATTGACCCCGCTTGAAATTAAGAATCAGATTGAACAAACTGCACAGGGAGAGGGTTTTAGTCCAGATTTAGGACATGGAATTCTAGATGTGGAAAAAATGCTTGATTCTAAAAAACCCCAGAAATATGGTGGACTCCGTGTGGAAAGTGATTTGAAGTACGGATTAATAACTCTTTTTGATAAGAATGGAGATTTAATATCATTTGGTTCTACAGGTGAAGAGAAAAAATATATTTTCCATGCTTTATCTCCTGGTCCATATACTGTATACCTTTCTCATGAAGGGGAAGTAATGGAAGGTGTTGCTCAAGTAGAGCAGGGGGAAAAAGTTACCCTTGAGTTTTGAAATTTTATTTCCCGGAGGTGATTAATGGACAAAATAAGTTGTTTTTTAGTCAATTATAATTTTATGGAGGTTTGTTATGTTTAAAAAGAGATTGTTTTTAATCAGCTTTTTAGTGCTAATGTTAACTGTAGTTGGATGTGAACAGGTTGGAGAAGATAAATACTCACTGGAAATTGATGTGGAACCACAGGAAGGGGGGATAATACAAACAGATGGTGATGAGTTTCCTCCTGATACAGTTGTGACCTTGATCCCTGAGCCAACAGAAGGTTGGGAACTGATGGAGTGGGGTGGCCCCCATGGAGATGAGGTAATTGAAACAGCTGACGCCTGGCAGATTTTAATGGATGGTGATAAGGAAATCACTGCTTATTTTGCAGACACAAAATTTGTTGCTAAACCACAGTTTTATCCAGACTCTGGTGAATACAGGGGAGCTCAGGAAATAGAGATAACTACAGATACCCCTGAAGCAATAATACATTATACTCTTGATGGGACAACACCGACAGAAGAACATGGTGAAGAATATACAGAACCTGTTAATATTGCAGAAAATACAAATATAAAAGCAATGGCATTTAAAGAAGATATGGTAGAAAGTGATGTAGTTGAGGCTGAATATACCATTCTTTATGGAATTGAAAAAATTATCACTCCTCAAGGAAGCGGTGAAATCACTCTTACACCTGAAGAAGAAGAATATGTGTCAGGTACTACGGTTGAAGTAGAGGCAATTCCTGATGATGATTATCTATTTTCACACTGGAATGAGGATTTAACTGGGGAAGAAAATCCAGTAGAAATTATAATTGACAAAGAAAAGACGATTGAAGCAGTTTTTGTAGGAACAAATGCCCGGGCTGAAAATATTGAAATATCTGAAGGAGAGTTGATACCCGAGTTTGCCCCTTCAGAGACTGAATATGAGGTTGATTTAGAATTTGATGTTGAAGAAGTGGAACTAACTGTTGAAGCTCAGTGCCCAAATGCTACTATTGAGATATCAGGAGAAGAACTTGATCCTGAAGAAGATTCTGTTTCAGTTTCCTTGGATGTTGGGGAAAATGAAGTGGAGATTAAAATTACTTCTGAAGATGGTAGTAATGAAAAAATTTATACTGTAAACTTTTTCCGTCAATTCAGTGTAGACTTAATGAGTCTTGAGTTATCAGGAGGAGTTCTTGATCCTACTCTTAGAGAACATATTGATGAGTACACAGTTCGAGCTCCCTACGAAGAAGATACTCTTGTTATGTATCCTATATCAGAAGATCCGGAGGCAACAGTAGAGGTTAATGGTGAAGTGGTATTACCCGGAGAACCTTCACAGGAATTTGATCTAACCGCAGGGGAAAAAACTGATCCAATTATAATTGAAGTAATTTCTCGGGATGGAGAGGCTTCACGTAAATATGAAATAAGGGCATTTCGTAGTTTATGGGAATATGTTGGTGAACCGGGACTTTCTGAAGATAGCGCTGTAGGAGTAAGTTTGTTTGTAACAGAGGGAACTCCATATGTAATTTATAATGATTCAGAATATGGTTACAGAGGTGTAGTAAGGAAATTTGAGAATAATGAGTGGAAAATGCTTGGAGACCCTGGACATATTGGGGTTAGTAGCAGTTCGTCAATTTTTGTCCATGAAGAAATACCTTATGTTGCCTATCAGGATGAAGATGCTAATAATAAAACCTCTGTGCAAAAATATGAGAATGGACAGTGGTCGTTTATTGGAGAGCAGGGTTTTACAAAGGACCTAGATTGGGGACAAAATATTATTGTCGATGATGATGGAACAATTTATGTTTCATATAGTGATGGTCCCTATGGATTCGGTGAAGAAAATGGTGAGATAACAGTACGTAAATTTGATGGACAGGAGTGGGTTATTTTAGGGGAAAGGCGTTTTACCCCGGATGTTGTATTTAGCCATGATCTAACCATTGTTGATGGAACTCCACATATTATTTTTAGAGATGTAACTCAAGGAAACCGGGCTACTGTAAAGAAGTTTGATGGAACAGAATGGGTTGCTGTAGGAGATGAAGGCTTTACTGTAGGTAGCGTTGATTATGTAGATATTGAAAATTATGACGGTCAGCTTTATATTGCTTTTAGGGACGAAGATCGATTTAATCAGGCTACTGTCATGACCTATGAAAACGGTGAATGGCAATATGTTGGTGATGCAGGTTTTTCAGAAGATTCTGCAGGCCATACATCGCTTCAAATTGATAGTAATGGTGATATGTATGTATCTTATATGGATGGTGCCCGAAATTCCAGAGCAACAGTTCAGAAATTTAATGGGGTAGACTGGGAGTATGTAGGTGATCCTGGCTTTTCTGGTGGAAGAGGTAATGGGACACAATTGATGGTTGATAATGGTGAGATATATGTATCAATCTGGGATGGTGGATATGGTTTTAAAGCGTGTGTAATGCGCTATGTTGGACGTTAAGTTAAAAGGCTAAATTAAACTAAGAAAGGATGGGATAAAATGGGAAATAAGTTAATCAGGAATATGTTTTTGTTGTTGCTGGTAACAGCCCTGTTTGCTGGTTGTGGATTACTCACTCAGGAGTATGAACTGACAATCAGTGTTATGCCTGAAGAGGGAGGAGAAGTGGAGCCTGAAGGTGGGGAATTTGAGGAAAATACAGTTGTTGAGCTGAACCCCATACCTTCAGATGAATGGCTTTTTGATCGCTGGGGAGGGGAGGACAGTGATGAGGTAGTTTATGAAGATGGAACCTGGAAGATAACCATGGATAGTGATAAGGCAGTAACTGCAGTATTTGTTCAAATGGATACAGTTTCTACACCAATTATTGAACCAGCTGCCGATGAGTATACAGAACCAGTTGAAGTAAATATTCATACGCCAACAGAAGGAGCTACCATTCATTATACTACCGATGGTACAGAACCCGATTCTTCCCATGGGGAAGTGTTTGAGGATCCCTTCATCTTAGAAGAAGATACAACTGTTAAAGCAATGGCTTTCAAAGATGATATGATTGATAGTGAAGTGGCAACAGCAGAATATCAGATTGACATCCCCAGATGGGAAAATATAGGCGAACCTGGTTTTTCTGAAGGGGTGGGTCAATATGTGGATATGACAATAGACAATGGAGTTATCTATGTTGCTTATCAGGATCAGGAGAATGAAAACAAAGCTACATTGATGACATATAATGGCAGCTGGGAACCCCTGGGAGAAGAAGGATTTTCAGCTGGAGCAGTGGAAGATCTTTCCCTACATGTCTATGATGGGATCCCTTATGTGGTATTTAGGGATGGAAGCAGGGACAATAAGGCTACTGTCATGAGCTATGAAGGTAGCTGGGAATATGTAGGTGAGGGTGGCTTCACTGAAGATACCGTTAAAGAGCCTGCGGTGTACAGAGCTGATGATAC
>PWGT01000233.1 GCA_003554535.1 Syntrophomonadaceae bacterium
CACTTACAAAAACATCGGGTTTAACCTCTAATACCGTGGCCAGAACAACTGCGTCTTTCGGGTCCCTGATTATCTTTTCGGCTTCTTTTACCTTTTCCTCAGAAGGAAAGGGCATTATTTCGTATTGCAAATGAGTCAAAAATCGATCAAATAGTTTTTCTGCTCCAGTAAACTTCTGGGTTAGCACTTTTTTTGTTTCCGATACTATGTATTCACTTAATATTAAAGTTTCCTTGTTTTTATAAATAGCATCAAGCAGCTTTCTTTCATTGCCTGTGAAAGCCATGCCAAGAATAATAGTATTTGTATCAAGGATTATTTTCATCATTTGTTTATCTCTCTCGCCTGGTTTTCTCTAACCATCTCAACTTCCCCGACCAGGTCATCTTCTGTGTAGCCTTTATTCTCAGTTTGTATCTCGAGATCTTTAAAAAGGAGATCCAGTGGGGAGGCAGGTTCAACCACAATTTTATTGTTTTCTATATATACTTTGAGCTTTGTGCTGGAGGTTATTCCTAATTCTTTACGGATATGCTTGGGAATAGTAATTTGACCGCGCACTGTTGGCGTAATATGCTTTGTATTTGACATATGAAGTTCCCCTTCCAGCAAAGAGTGTCTTTATTTTACCAAGATTTCTGCATTTTTACAATGTGAACTTATACCCTGATGTTTTTAATTTATTTCGGCTTGTGATTATTCAACATTTCCAGGTTTGCTGCCGTCATGATATGATTACGGTAAATCAGCTATAATTACCAGGGAGGTTTGAAAAATGGATGCTATGGAAACGATTATGACGAGGCGCAGTATCCGCAAGTTTAAAGATACACCTTTATCTGAAGAACAGGTTTGGAAATACTTAGAGGCGGCTAACATGGCTCCCACCGCCACCAACAGGCAGCCGTGGAACTTTATCGTTATTCAGAGGGAAAAGCTGGACAACATGCAAGAGCTGCTGGATGCATCTTTTAAAGAGCGCCTGGAAGGCATGGCGGAAGAAGATTATCAGAGTTATAAGGAATGCCTGGAGAAATTACCTATTCCCGGTGAAGCGGATCAGATGAAAAATATGCAGTCTTTCTTTCGCACCCTGGGCAATGCGCCGATAGCGGTTTTAGTTTATGTGGACGAACCGGATAGTGAGAGGCGAGGTTTTTTGGATATCCAGGATGCGGCGGCGGCAATTGAAAATTTGATTCTTGCTGCCTGGTCAGACGGGGTAGGTTCTTGCTGGATGTGCGGGCCGCTTGCTAATAAGGAAGAGGCTTTGAAAAAGATTTTTAACATCCCTGACAAGCGGGTGATAGCCTTAATCCCCCTGGGTTATCCTGATAAGTTTCCTGTCAAAACACCGCCTAAAGCAGATGTTAAAGATAAAACCCGCTGGTTATCTTAGATTTGATGTTAGCATTAATTCAGCCCGGTCTGCAGGATATTTTTAAAACGGCTGTGTATAATTTTAAAATTGCATGGTTGTTTGGAAGCAACTTCAGCAAAATATGAAATTAATTTGGCTTGAGGTTTTTGCATATACTTGTCAGCAGTATTTTTCAAACCGTTAAGTATCCTTTCTTAATTTTATCTAAACGAATGAGTGAAGATAATTCGACCTGAAAGACTTATCAGATTTAATTTTAGAAGTCTTATAAAGGATTGCAAAATGTTTTGCACATTTTTTTCAATCATACTAAATTGCAATTAAATCTTGCAGATAACTGGAGTGGATCATAAGTTATGATTGATGACTATAAATTATTAATCAGCATCCTTGAATCATCTTTTGATGGAATATATATCACTGACAATGAAGGCCTTACCCTATATGTGAATAGTGCTTATGAAAGAATTACTGGCTTTACTAAAAATGAAGTTGTTAACAAGAATATAAAACAGTTAATAGCCGACAATATGTTCTCAGATTCTGCTGTATTAAAAGTATTGGAAAGTAAAACCACGGAGAGTATAACCCATACATATGTAACCGGGAAAGAAGCACTGGCCACATGCACGCCTGTGTTGGATGAAAATGGAGATATTTTTCGAGTTGTTTGTAACGTCCGTGACATTTCTGAATTAATACAGTTACGCAAAGAACTGGATGAAGCACTTAAGCTAACCAGTATGTACCAGCATGAGCTGCATAAACTTCAACAACAAACAAAAGAATTCGGGGAATTGGTGATACGCAGTAGTAAAATGAGGGAGGTTCTTGATATAGCCTCGCGTGCTGCTAAATATGATAGTACAGTCTTGTTAACAGGGGAATCTGGAGTAGGTAAAGAAGAAATTGCTAAGTATCTTCATGAACAAAGTCATCGAAATCACAAACCTTTTGTAAAAATCAACTGTGCCGCAGTTCCTTCTGCACTGATTGAATCTGAACTGTTTGGCTATAGAGAAGGGTCCTTTACCGGGGCTAGAAAAGAAGGTAAATTGGGACTTTTTGAGATTGCTGATGGTGGGACTATTCTACTGGATGAAGTTGGAGAATTGCCTTTAGATGTTCAGCCAAAAATTTTAAGGGTGTTGCAAAGTGGTGAAATATTTCCTATAGGAGATAAATCTTCCAAAACTGTTGATGTCAGAGTAATAGCAATATCCAACAAAAATCTATACCATCAAGTGGATATTGGTGAATTTCGCGAAGATTTGTTATTTCGATTGAATGTAGTTCCCATAGAGGTTCCGCCTCTCAGGGAAAGAAAAGAAGAAATCGCACCACTAATACATAAATTTCTTAGAAAGCTGAATGTGCAATACGATGTTAAGAAGTCAATAGAAGCAAAAGTAATATCGAGCCTGGTTTCTTATAGCTGGCCGGGTAATGTAAGAGAGCTAGAGAATATGGTGGAATATCTATTTGTCGTAAGCAATGAGCAAAAAATTACAGTAAAGCATTTACCAAAGTCTATGGGCAGCTTGCTTGAAGATTCTACATCAAGTATAGAGCAAGATTCCCTGGGGAAAGTCCTTGAAAAAACAGAGAAGGATATTCTTCTGTCAACTTACAGGGAAGAAGGTTCTATACGAAAAGCAGCGATACGGCTAAATATAAGCCCGGCTACTATGAGCAGGAAAATGAAAAAGCACAATATTAGTGTTACATAACTGCAAGCTGTTACAAATATGCAACGCAGTTTTCTTTGGCATAAAATATGCCTTATAATTAGTGAGCAGTTATAATAAGCTTCTTTCCTCTGTTGCAAATATAAAACACTATTTATATTAAAAATGAACAACAAGTCGATATTTAATTGTTTGGCTGAGATCATTTTTGCTCATATTACTTCTTAACCATAACCCCGAAATTGCCTTATTTAACGTAAGCATTTAAAGACCTTTCCTTAAATTTTTCGATCTAAAAAATTTATCCTTTTAAAAGTGGCATGTATCTTGCGATTTTATAATTCTTAAAATCCAAATTTAGGGTGGAGGTGAAAAAATGAGTTTTGATCCATTAAAAGAAGATCCTATGGATCAGGTTCCAGCCCCTGCAAAATGGGTGGTAATCTCTTTTGTCGGTTGCCTGGCAATTTTTATCGTTTACATGTATTTATGGAGCTGGGCTTTTTCAATTTAATTGCTGTATTACTGAGATGGGAGGATAGTAATTTATGGATGAAAGAGTTTTTTCTTACGTTATAATAGCAATATTTTTTGTCGTGATGGTAACTTTAGGTATATGGTTCAGCACACGTGCAAAAAAAGGTTCAGATGCATTCATTTTAGCTGGACGTCAAGCTCCATGGGTTATTGTAGCAGGCAGCATTTTTGCCACCTGGGTTAATACAGCTACTTTGATCGGTTACGGTGGAACCGGTTATACCGTAGGTATTGCAGGATACTGGTCCGGTGGTGCATTTATGCTTGCCACTGTGTGGCTGGGCTTTTTTGTTATTCCTCGTTTACGTAGAACCGGGATCACAACTATTCCTGAATTTTTTGAGAATTATTTTGGTGTTTCACACCGCCTTGTTGCTTTGGTTTTAGGTCTGGGAAGAGATTTGGGAGTAACTGCCGGTATTTCCATTGCCCTGGCTTTCATTTTCCAAGACTTATTTGATGTTACTCTCAGTGTCGCCTTATTAATTACAGTTGGGGTAGTTTTACTGTATACTGCAGCAGGCGGTATGTGGGCGGTTCTTTGGACTGACACAATAGCGAGTATACTAATCATAGCCGGAACTACAGCAATGATCCCACTTGGAGTGGCTCGAATAGGTGGATGGGCTGAGCTGGCAGCTGAAGTTCCTGCATCTCACCTGGAAGTATGGGGAGCCGGTATCCCGCAAAGTGTGGGATGGCTGCTTACAGGAATCTTTATCACTTTTGGGTATCAAACTATTCTGCAGCGTGGTTTGGCTGCCAAAGATGATGAAACTGCTAAAAAAGCGTTTTTAGTAGGTGGACTTGTTGCCTTAGCATGGTATATGATTCCCTTTGCATTAGGAACGATTGCTAAAGCGCTTTATCCCGATATTACCCCAGATGATGCTTTTATTACCATGGCCTACCTTTATGGCCCTTATGTTGGCATCTTTTTTATGGTTGTCTTGATATCTTCTGCAATGTCGACTATTAGCTCTTGTATTTTAGGCATTTCCTCAAACCTCTCATTGGATGTTTACAAAAGATTAATTAATCCAGAAGCTGAAAAAGAAAAGATAGTTTGGGTACAAAGAATATGCCTGTTGATAATAATTGTGGTTGCTGTATTAATTGGAAGAGCCATGCCTTTCGTTTTAGAATTGTTATGGCTTGGTGGCAGAGGTATGGCTGCGGG
>PWGT01000182.1 GCA_003554535.1 Syntrophomonadaceae bacterium
TAAGGAGAGGAGGGAATAGGGAGTTGGCATTGGAAAACTCTGAGCAAATCAATAAAAATGTAACCGGGAAAAGCATAACTAAATCTAAAAGAAAAAATAAAAGTATCAGGCTCTCTCGCTCTTTTTTATTGAAGTTTGTATATATTTTGGTGGCATCGATGACGGTAATGTTTCTGGTTCATGCTTTTGTTATTCCTCCTTATGATCCTGAAAGATTAGTGCCTATAGAAGCATCTTTTCTTTATGATCGAGAAGGAGTTCAAGTTACCAGTTTTAGCGGAGAACAAAATCGCAAAGTCATAGACTTAGAAGATATACCACTACATGCCCAAAACGCTTTTATAGCTATCGAAGACGAGCGCTTTTATAGACACCCTGGAATCGATCTGTTAGGTATTGCCCGGGCTGGTTGGATTAATGTTCAAGAGCGGCGTATAGCTCAAGGAGGAAGCACTATCACTCAACAGTTGGTGAGAAATGCGTTTTTAACTCCTGAGAGAACAACCTGGAGAAAAGTTGTAGAGATGTATATGGCACTGGTAATGGAAAGAAGGTTAAGTAAAGATGATATTCTGGCACATTATTTAAATCGTATTTATTTTGGTAATGGCGCATATGGAATAGAGGCAGCTGCCAGGACTTATTTCGATAAACCTGCCAGTGAGCTTTCTTTAGCTGAAGCCGCTGAGTTAGCCGGGATTCCCAGTTCACCAAATTATAATAATCCCTGGAATGATGCGGAGAAATCTATTAGTGGGAGAAATTATGTATTGGAAAGAATGGAGATGTCTGATTTTATTGACTACGAAGAAGCTTCCAAGGCTAAAGAGGAAGAGTTATCTTATGCGGAATCTGTAAGGGCGTATGAGTATCCTTATTTTGTCGATCATGTGCTGCATCATGAGTTAAAAGATATCCTGGTATCGATGCCAGCCTATGGTAGCGAAAAGGTGGCATATGATGCCATTTATACTCACGGCTTGAGGGTACATACTACTATGAACACCGACCTGCAAGCTCATGTAGAAGAGCTTTTAAATAGGGATGAACTATATCCCAATACTATCCATATTAATATGGAAAAGCTTTTGCTTGCTTTAAGAGAAAATAACAACCAGTTCCCTTCAGATTATCCTGCTGCTTATATTGATAATGAACAAGGAGTGCCCCAGCCTCAGGCAGCTTTGGTTTTGGCTGATCCTGAAAATGGAGAAATCTTGGCTATGGGCGGAGGAAGAGATTATTCCCGAGCTCGCAATGAGGTTCTTCGTTTTCGTAACTTGAGGCAACCTGGTTCCGCAATTAAGCCTATTATTAATTATGCTCCGGCTTTTGAAGAAAAGATTTTATCTCCTGGCAGTTTATTAGAGGATACTCCCTATGTTTCACCTGAAGGGAATTACCAACCACGTAATTGGGATAATCGATTTTGGGGGTCAATAACTGCTCGGGAGGCATTGGTACATTCCCGGAATATACCTGCAGTTAAAACCCTGGAAATGGTTAGTCCTGCTAAAGGAGTTGAATATGCTACTAAAATGGGCATCAGTTCAATCGTAGAAGAAGAACAAAATAACTTGAGTTTGGCTCTGGGAGGATTTACTTCTGGAGTAACTCCCCTGGAAATGGCCCAGGCCTATGGAGTTCTTGCCAATCAGGGGGTAAAAGTTCCTTTCCATACAGTTACCCGCATCAAGGACAGGGAGGATAACTTAATCTGGGAAAACAATCTCCCTCAAGAGAGGGTGCTATCTGAGGAAACAGCATATATGGTAAGCCATATACTGGAAGAATCGCATCGTAATTTTTTGGGAAGCAGATTATATATAGATCGTCCCGTGGCTATAAAGACCGGGACGACTGATGGTAGAAGAGATGCATACCTTGCTTCTTACACTCCCAATTTAGTCTCTATGTTCTGGATGGGATATGATATACAAAAGATGGGGCATATTCCACAGGGGCATCATTATACGGGGAGTTTTAGCAGGCTTGCCCTGGAAAAAGCTTTTGCAGGGTTGCCAATCAAAAATTTTCAACTACCCCCTGGATTGGAGAAAATAGGTATTTGTAGTATATCCGGTTTAAGGGCCACGGAAGCTTGCCGCCAGGCAGGGACCTCTATTTCTGACTTTTTCTTTTCTTCTCAGGTTCCTTATGCTCAATGTTATACGCACTATGGCTATTTAGGTGAGGAGGAAGATGTATTGGAAGAGGGAGAAGATGAAGAGTTCGCAGATGACGAAGAAGAGGATAAAGAAGATGAAGATGAAAATGGAGACGCTGTCGACGAAGAAGATTCTGTAGAGGAAAATGGAGATGAGGAACAAGGTGATAAAGAAGAAAAAGAAAATGACAGAGAGAAGGAGAGAGGGAATCAAGAAGATGAGAAAGAGGAAGAAGAGGGTGAAGAAGAAAATGGTTCAAATGAAGGTGATGAAAGTGGAAATAATCAAGAGAATTCAGGCAGTGATTCTCATGAAGATTCTGGTGAAGGATAACCTAATGAGGAATAAGTTTTAATTTTTGAGTGGATTGCCAAATTCAACCGGCAACAACACATGCTTTTTAAAAAAATTTAGATTATTATCTTTGGGGAAGGAATTATTTGGGGTTTTAAAGAATGCTTTAGCTATTGGAATCGGATTTTTGGATAATGTTGGGAGGCTTAACATGGTTTTGGGGAAAGACAATGGCGAACTTTCCCATGAATGGCTGGAACATATAAATATTGCTTCCATAATTGTGGATGAAACAGGAGCAATAATATATGCCAATAAGAAGATGGAAAATTTATGCGGGTATACTTTGAAGGAAATAGAAGGAAGGTTGAAATGGAAAGACTTCGTTTCTTCGGAAGATCTTCAACGTGTAGAGAAACTTTTGGCTTCTTGTAGCGATTTAGAAGAATTTCAAAGTGAATTTAAATTTGTAGATGCGCATAAAAGGGAAAAGTATGTTCGATTTATGCTGAACAAAACAGTTAACGCTGAAGAATATATGGCAATGTTGGTAGATATTACAGAGCAAAAGCAAAAGGAGTTGGAATTAAGGAGCTCGCAACAGAAGTATAAAGAGAGAATATCGGCAGTGGAGGAAGGTTATTATGAAACGGATTTAAAAGGCAGTATAGTGTTTTTTAACGAATCCCTGGCGGAGATGCTGGGATATGATGCCGGTGAAATGTTTGAATTGGACTATAGAGATTTTTATAAATACCCGGAGGAAGTTTTTAAAACTTATAATGAAGTATACAGAACCGGGAAATCAGTTAAGGCTTTTGGCTGGCCAGTAATTACCAAAAATGGTGAGGAAATATATTTTGAGATTTCAATTACATTAGTTCGAAACAGCCATGGAAAACCAACTGGTTTTAGAGGGGTAGCCAGGGATATAACAGAACGTAAAAAAGCGGAAGAAGCTCTCCAGGAAGCCGAAGCAAGAAATAGAGCTTTATTGGAAGCTCTTCCAGATCATGTCTTTTTGGTAAATGAAGAAGGCACAATCCTCGATTATAATCTTTCAAATAGCAAACTTCCTTTTGAGCTTGAAGATTTCACTTTTAAACATTTAAGAGAGCTGCTTCCGCCTGAACAGGCCGAAAATGCACTTTATTATATAGAGAGGCTTTTTGAAAGCGGCCAATTGCAGATTCATGAATTGGAGTCGTATATTGAGGGAGAATGGAACATTTTTGAAGCTAGGCTTGCTTTGTGCGATGAGGGCAGAGCGTTGGCAATTATCCGGGATGTAACGGAATACAAGTTAAAAGAGAAAGAACTACGGGAGAGTGAAAGCAAGTTTAAAACTCTGGCGGAGTCATCACCTTTTGCTATTATGATTTTCCAAGATGATTATTTTGTTTATGTAAACTCTGCCGGGGAAGAGATATCCGGTTATTCCAGGGAAGAATTATATAATATGCATTTTTGGGATATAGTTCACCATGATCACAAGAATTTTATCATGGAAAGAGGCAGGCAAAGGCAAGCTGGAGAATATGTGCCTTCCCCTTATGATTTTAAATTTTTAACCAAGCAAGGAGAAACCAGGTGGTGTACTTTAACAGGATCAACTACTTATTATAACGGAAAGCCAGCTGCTTTTATTACTATTATAGATATTACGCCTCGTAAAGAAATGGAAGAAGCTCTCCGAGAGTCACAAGAAAGGTACAGGGAGATTCTTGAGAATATGCAAGAGGCCTACTATGAGGTTGATCTGGAAGGTAATATAACTTTTTGCAATAGTTCTGGGTTAAAGATGCTTGGCTATGAATATGATGAGTTAATTGGCATGAACTTTGAAAAAGTATGCAATAACCCCAAAAAAGTATACAGGCAGTTTAACCAAGTCTTTACTTCAGCAAGACCGCAGTATTCTTTGACGCTTGAAATAATTCATAAAGACGGCGCTATTGGGTATGGCGAATTCTCGGTTACTCCCATTAAGGATAATGAAGGTTTCATTGTAGGGTTTAGAGGAGTAGTTAGGGATATAACTGAACGTTATCGATTTGAGGAACAATTAAAATACCTTAGTTTACATGATCAGCTTACAGATTTATACAACAGGGCATATTTTGAAAATGAATTACAACGTTTAAATGATAGCAGAGAGTACCCAATAACTATTGTTTCTATTGATCTGGATGGTTTGAAATTGGTGAATGACACCCTGGGGCATACCCAGGGAGATGAACTGCTGGTTGATTGTGCCAGAGTTTTGCGAGATTCATTTAGGTCTTCTGA
>PWGT01000095.1 GCA_003554535.1 Syntrophomonadaceae bacterium
CCCCACTAAAAACCCTGGTTCGTTTTTAAAACAAGAAAAAGCCGAACTTAATACTACAAACAACATACTACAAACAACCAATACCGCTAAAACCCAATCTTATATGACTTTATTCTACTTATTTTTCATATTTATTATTCATCCAATTCATCCAGCTGATTTTTAAACTTGCTGCCCAAATTTGTTGCCGCTGCAACTTTTATCTTGTCATATTCTTTATTTCCATCTTTCCTTTCCTTATTGCCCTTTTCCCCTCACCGTTCACCTTTTGTAGCAACAGCAGCAGGTCCCTGACCCTAAGTAGTTACCATCTTTTTAATATTTTTTACCAACCAATTACCAGGAAAAAGTTGCTTGTTTATCCAAAATTTCATCCACCCAGGTCTTGAGATAGCGCAGGGCTTTGCGGGAATTGCGCAGGCGGTGTCCTACCCGGGGAAAAGTTACCATCCTTTTGCCGGAGCCGGCCAAGTTGTAGAGAGTAGAAGCATGATCCGGAGGGACAAGGTCGTCGCTTTCACCATGCATGATTAAGGTAGGTCGTGGCGAAAGAAGGTGTATTTTCTCCTGGGGTTGAAGACTGCGAAACCGATTGATCCATTCATCCTGGCTGGAAAGTTCAGCGGGATTTCTAAACAGACCCATTTGTTTGAACCATAGATAAACCCCTTCTGGAGGGTAAAGCTCAAAAAAGAACGAGAAATTAGCCGGACAGGAACCCAAAGCCACGGCAGATACCCTTTCATCTTGGGCTGCTGCTTCCACGGCAACGGCAGCCCCTCCACTGAATCCGGTGATTATCAAGGGGGTATAACCATATTCCTGGAAATAATAATTGATTATTTCTCTTAAATCTGCAACCCAGTTTTGCAGATCAAAATTGCCACCGCTTTCACCAGTCCCGCGAAAATTAAAGAAAAGCGTAACCAGGCCTTTTTTATAAAAAATCCGGCTTAGTTGATCATAGCCCTGAGCCCTATTACTGCTCTCTCCTGAAGGAATCCCGTGACAAAAAATTAAGCCGCCTTTTATCTTGTTTTTAGGCGGTAAAAAAACCTGCCCTTTTATTTCATGTTCAGCAACCAGTAATTCCACTCCTATTTCCCCTCTCTTCTGTTTTTAATTTATGTTATATGAGTGTGTTAAGCCTGTCAATTTTTTATGAATTTGTAAATTTTAATGATAAGATTATCTTCTTTTTGATATATTAAGATATTTCCCGGGAAATATCTATGGCATTTTTATTCCCAAGAAAGCAAGGAAAGAATTAAATATAGAAAAAGGTAGAGGCTTGTTACATTATTATGGTGAAGAAGGTTTTCTGCAGTTGATAAAAGCTGTAGAAGAAAACTCGCTGGTCCTACTCCCTAAAAAATTACGCTGAAAAAGGCAGTAGAGAGAACTTAGGATTATCTAGAGGAGTGAAAACAGGGGAGAACAGGCGTAGCAGAGAACGTGACAAAGAACCGTCCCCTGTCACACTCTGCCTTTATACTTCAATAAAGAAAGGCTGAATTTGTTTTTTTTGCAGGGCTAAAAAGCAGGTTTCTGGCCACAGGTCTATGCGAGTGAAGATTTGAAAAGTATACCGGGAAGAATATAGCCAACCGAAAGGCACCCAGAAGACCCCAAGCGATCTTAAAAGCCTGGATAATATTTTGGATATTTGAAAAGGTTGATGGCCAGGAAGCAAGGCTACAACTACAGGCGGATGTTGAAAGCGGCCATTTCTGGACCGGCAAAGACAGTAGCTCTCAATGTGCTCATAAAGTTGTTCCAGAGAGTTTATTGAGGAGGTGGCCATTAATATGAGATGGGAATTAGAACGGTTAAGTTGACAAAAGTGCTCTGTAGCCATTACTTCCGTGGTATTTTCGCCCTTACCAGTAACAACTTCTAGCAATTTGTCCAGTGCTTCATTGCTATGTTGAATTGATTTTTCGGCACCTTCACAGCAGCAGGAATTCTCGCCATTTTTACCGCAGCATATATTGTTTCCATCTTTCACCTTTTCATTTGCTTCTCTCTCTATTCTTCCTTCTTCCTCCTCCCCTTCCTCATCTTTGCTAGTCTCGTGTTCATAGCTTATGGCCGTGTTATTCCAGTTTTTGCAAGCGCAGTTATGTTCTTTACCCTTACTTCTCAGCTTGGTAATAATTTGAGGGTAAATAACGGCGCCTTCTTTTTTCAGCCTGGCAATTCCATCGGTGAGTGAATTTTTACAGGCCAAACTTTCCTGATCTGCTACCAGGTTGATTTTGATATTATCCAAAAGTAGCCTATTTTTGTCCATGTCAAAGTCCATCATCATATCACATACCACCCGTATTTTTTGGCAGCTACCTCTCCATTTTTTATCCTCTTTTTGCCTTTACCAATAGTCCTGTGGGCCTGGGTAATTAAAAATATTAAAAATTGCCCGGTATTCCCGATAGCTGCTATTTACAAGTAGTCTATGCAGTTTGTAGGTGGTGGGTGATTGAGTCCGCGGCATTTATTGAATATTGCCGAGGAAAACCTAAAAAGAACACCTGAGAAGAACCTAAAATAAACCAGACGAGAAAAACCTAAAAAAACCAAGAATTTACTCTTTTGAGGGAGACCTCTTTCCTCCTCCCCCCCTGGCGGGGGAGGAGCGAGGTGGGGGGCTTTAAAAACTCTTTCCTTGTTAAAGGTGGAGATGTATTTCAAAGTTCTTCCTTTGTTAAATAACATTGTGTTGTAGTAAGCTCATGCAGGAAGTTTGGGGTAAAGCCCCCCTCCCCTTAATCCCCCCCCGCCAGGGGAGGGGAGAAATCAAGTGCTTCCAATCACCGGGGGAGCGGGAGAATTCGAGTGTATCCAGCCACCATATGAGAGGAGAGCTTATTCCAGGAGCCCTCTTTCCTCCTCCCCCCTGGCGGGGGAGGAGCGAGGTGGGGGGGTCTTTAAAAACTCTTTCCTTGTTAAAGGTGGAGATGTATTTCAAAGTTCTTCCCTTGTTAAATAAGATTGTGTTGGAGTGAGCTCATGCAGGAAGTTTGGGGTAAAGACCCCCTCCCCTTAATCCCCTCCCGCCAGGGGAGGGGAGAAATTAAGTGCTTCCCAACCGCCATGTGAGGGGAGAAATCAAGTGTTTCTAAGCGCCAGGGGAGGGGAGAAATCAAGTGCCTTCAACTTCCAGGGAAAAAGGGAAAGATCAAGTGTCCCCAGACACTATAGGAAGGGAGAAATAAAGTGCCCTCAACCGCCGGGGGAGCGGGAACTTGCGTAGCAGAGAGCGTGACAAAGAACCGTCCCCTGTCACGGGGGAAACATCCTAAAAATCGAGCAAGTTTTCCATCCCGTAGATAAGATCTTTAAGTCCCGGAGCTTTTCTAACAGCCATCATCAGCCCCGGCATGAAAGAAGTGCGGTCTAGGGAATCGTGCCTTATGGTAAGAGTCTGGCCGGGCCCGCCGAAAATTACTTCTTGATGAGCTACCCTCCCCTGCAGCCTGACGCTGTGCAGGTGAATGCCGTTATCATTTCCGCCCCGGGCGCCGCTAATTTTCTCAATCTCTTCCGGCCGTTCTGTCCGCTTATCGCTACCTCTTCCTTCTCCTGCTGCTCCTGTCCCTGCTCCTGCTACTTCTCCTGTTCCCCCTCCTCTTGTTGCCTCTTCTCCTTCTCCCTCTCCTGCTTCTCCTTCTTTTTCCTTCCGTCCCTCGTGGATCATCTGAGCCGTTTTTATTGCTGTCCCCGATGGAGCATCAATTTTTTGCTCGTGGTGTTGCTCAATAATTTCCACATACTCAAAATATTTTCCCGCCAGCTGGGAGAATTTCATCATTAGCACTGCTCCCAAGGCAAAATTGGGAGCAATAAAAACTCCCCTTTGGTAATTTTGCACCCAGCGATCAATTTCTTGCAGGTCAGGCTCGGTTAGGCCGGTAGTGCCCACCACAGGCACAGCACCGTACTGAAGGGAAGTATGGATCTGCTCTTTTACAGCGGAAGGTATGGTAAAGTTAACCATCACATCCGGTTTTGTTTCCTTCAAAGTAGCTTCCAGGTTGCCGGTAATTTTAACTCCCAGATTTTCACCAAGGGCCTTTTGGCCGATATCCGTCCCTTCTCCGGTGATATCTACCGCCCCCACCAGTTCCAAATCATTTTCCTTGGCAACGGCTCTAACAGCCTCCTGCCCCATCTTACCGCAGGCGCCGCAAACAATTACTTTAACTTTGCCCATAAACCAAAACTCCTTCCTTTCAGCTTTCTGTTAAATTCGTATCGGTTAACACTATCCATCTATTATTTCACATTTCTGTTCACAATTCTGCTCATATTTCTATTCACATTTCTGTTTACACTACTGTTTGCATTAAAATATATTGCAGTATGCAAAAAATATGGTATACTATAGCAATCGAAAGAAAAATGTAGCATTTGATTTATTTTAACATAAGCAAACATCTGCTACAATTTATAGGGTAATATTTTGGTACCTTGCCTCTAATTCTAATATTTAAAAGAGTAGTTTCGCTGGGCAGGGGAAATCTAATATAATATAGGGGCTGTTCAAGTAAGGAGTTCAAAAAAGTGTTTTGCTCCTTGCTTTATTTTTCCTATTTTTGGAGTCAATTAAGGAAAAAAAGGTAGTTAAAATATATCAGACTTTGATATGCCTATGTTTTGCATTCCATAAACTAAAATAAAGGAGGAGTTAAGTGTTATGGTAAAAGTAGGAATTAACGGATTTGGACGTATTGGCCGCCTTGCTTTTAG
>PWGT01000055.1 GCA_003554535.1 Syntrophomonadaceae bacterium
ACCCCGTCCCTCTGCAATTTCTCGCAAAATGGATGCAGTAACTATATCCCTCGTTTCCAACGGATTAATAAAGGGTAATCCTGATCGGTTGAACAAATTTGCGCCTGCTGACCGCACCTGTTCTGAGACTAAAAGCCCCCTAACCGGTTCCGGCCAAAGTACTCCGGTAGGATGGAATTGTAACGAATCCATATCAACCAACTCAGCACCTGCTTTATATGCAATAGCAAGGCCTTCCCCCCGAATACCCCGGTGATTAGTAGAGGGAAACCCGAGCGGGTTTAATCCACCCAAACCACCTGTAGCCAAAATAACGGCTTTACTTTTATAAGTTATATAGCAATCATTTCTAAGATCATGAACTACCGCTCCTAAACAATGGCCTTTTCCAGTTATTATTTTTATAAGCTTATGATGACTGCGAGAATCAACACTACTCTTTTTAAGCATTTTCAATAATAATTTCATCAAGCCTACACCAATCCGTCCTTGATAGGGTAAAACCCGGTTAACTGTATGACCACCACCGCTTAATAAGCGATAACGATTGTGATCATCTTTAGCAAATTCCATACCTTTAGATTCAAGCCACGAAATTACATTTAAAGCCTCTTCAGTCATGTTGTTTGCTAATTTTCTACTATTGGTTATGCCACTTTTCATGGTATCTTTAGCGTGAAGTATCGGTGAATCTTCTTTGCTAATCGCTGCGGCAATACCTCCCTGGGCTAAAATTGTATTGGAGCTTCCCAAGTTCTCCTTTGTAACCAAAGTAATGTTTATTACATAATGAGATGCTGCCAAAGCGGCACATATACCGGCTGCCCCACTACCCACTACCAAAAGATCTGTGGTTACATTGTTTGTTGAAGATGGGTAAATAGATTCTTTTTCGATTAATTCAACTAATTCAGCAGGAAGTAAAGACCCTTTATTGGAACCAAATGCTACTTCTCTTTTCCCCCTGGTGGAATAATCAGGGTGATATTTTTCTAACAAGGCCTGCCTTTCCTTTTGCTCCAGGAAAAATGGTACTTTTTCTTTTTGCAACTCGATATTATTAAAAATTTGCGCATCTTTGCCCATCTTGTTTATCCACCCCTATCCCTTATTTTTGCAATCAGGAACCAATCCATATTTACCGCTAAAATAAGCAAAAATCATAGTCAAAATTAAGGAAAGCACTCCGAGCAAAACCCAGCTTGGAGCATAGGAATCATAAAAATCAGCAATCATCCCAAAGAGCGGTGGAGCAAAAACCTGGCTGGTCCGTGGAAAAATAAGTGCTAAACCGTTCACCACACCGGTCAAATTTCCGGGCACTAACTCACTGACAGTTGTAAAATAGATGGCAATTATACCAAGGGTGCAAAAACCGAATAGAAAAACAAAAAATAACACAAGATAGGGAGAAAAGTAAAAATTGCTTATACCAAAGCCAAAAAATAAGGCCAGGGCGGAGACAAGAATACCTAGTAAAAACAGCCCGTTACGGCGATTACCATAAAATAGCCTTTCATTCATCAGCCCCCAAAAAGGTTGACCAATCATGCCGCCTATATGAAACAACCCCAAGCCAACACCGGCAAAAGTAATAGACGTACCTAAATCCTGTGCCATGTAAAGAGAAAAGTGTCCTGCCACCGTGGAAAGAGTCATGCCGAATATAATACCCATGGGAAATATACTGACCAGGTAACGATTTCTTAAAAGCACCAGGAGATCATCTTTTAATGAAGTTTTTTCAGCTTCCGATTCTTCAGCCAATTGATGCTCAGGTAATTTATAGTTTCTAGGGGGATGGAAAAATTTAAAAATGAATATAGCTATAACTAGGGCAAAGATACCCCCGATTAAGATAGCAGTGCGCCATCCCAACATTTCCCCTAGGTAAGGCAAAATAATTGCACCCAAAAAGCCCCCAAAAGCACCACCTCCATGTACTATCCCCATGGAAAAACTCCTTTTAGTACTTTCTGAATACTCAAGCACTCCCTTGTTTATTGAAGGGGTAACTAAACTAAATGCAGTCCCTGTAAAGAAAGCCATAATCAAGATGAGTTTGAAAACAGGAGCCAGCGAGTGGGACATCAGAAGCACTGCCAGAGCGCCTACCCCTAAAACCAGCCCTCTTTTAGTCCCCAAATAATCGGCTATCCGCCCGCTAAAAATAGCTATACCTACAGCGCTTGAAAAATAGAAACTGGAATACAGTCCAACCTGGGTCCTTGATATTAAAAACTCTTCCTGAACAAGCGGAAGCATAGCCTTAAACCCCTGGATATTGGCATATACAGCGATGTAAGCCGTGGAGAGAATTAAAAGCAAAATTAACTGCCTTGAGCAATTTGTAGCTTTAGTTTGATTATTCATTAAGTGTTGTTAAATCTTTTTCCATAAAAATAGTCACAATAGATTACCCCCAAAGGATTATGAGCTAACACTCGATCTTTATCAGCAAATACTGTGATTGGCGCTTCTGAATGTTTTATGAACAAAGTATCATGCCCTACACAAAGCCCAAGCATTATATTTAAATCCGTCTGTACTTTATTAAATAACTTGGCCTGGGCAAGAGGGTTACACATCGATTCTATGTGCCCAGGCCTGAATTTTTCGTTCTCTGTTATACCAAGCATTTCTTTAGAAAAAGCTCCTGTTTTACAGTTAACCGAATAAACTGTAAACATTTTCTGCAGTATTTTCACTGTAGCCCGTGCTTCTTTTTTTAAAGCGATGCAGAAAGCCAAACCTAATTTTTTATATTGGGATCTTTCAGCAAAATCAATGATCTCTTCTAATCGAGTCCACTTCTCAAAACCCAACCCCCCAGTTTTGGCCGAATTATAGGCGATTTTCCTGTTAGTTTCATTTGAAAGATAATCATCCATGAGATGATCAAAAATTTCCTGGTCTTTCATCGGACAAGTTGATGGAGCCTTGCTTTTATCTCCATAAAAACAAGCATTGACCCCACAGTTAGCACACATCATCATTACTCCCTCTCTTTTTTGCAAGCCTGATTAATCCTGAAAATACCCATTTATCGCTGCGCTTACGCACTTCTCAATATCTCCAAACCAAACCCCAAAATCATTAGATCCGGGCGCATAAAAGGCCATTTTCCCCGAGTTAGTAACCAAAGTTTTAAAACCCAGGGCTTCAGGATTACCTAAAATGGTGCATAAATCCTGTGTTACTTCTCCCCCTGCTTTTTCAATTATATCGACGTATCCTAGTTGTTTTGCCATATACTTAATCGCCACATTGGTATGGACCCAAAAAGACACATCGCTATGCACTCTTCTACCACTTAAATGCTCAGCTATTTCCTTGACTTGTCCAAGCGAACAGTGTGGGCAACCTATAGCAACAAAATCTACTTTTCGATCTTTTGCTGTGTTATATTTAGCATACCCCTCTTCAATTTCTACGTTACCTATGGTCACTGTATCATACTTATTCCCAGAAAAAGCCTCTCCCAAGGTCTGAGCTTCGGGTGTAATTCCTGCAATATGAAACATCGCTATTCCACCCGATGAGGCTAAAGATGCACCCAGGTAAACTAAATCCTCCATAGAGCAATCCTTAATTCCCTCAAATACAGGGATCTTATTGCCAATTAGCCTTCCTACATAATTACCCAAGGCGCAATAATCTGTGAGTTTCTTTAATGGGGTCTCAACTTTAAACATCAGATCTCCTTTACGATTATGTTCCAAATGCAAGCCATACAACGGAGTTTTTCCTGTTAATGCCGAGGCTAAAGCAGAAGGCCCTCCTTCTCTGTTATCGCAAGCCCCGAGTACTGAATTAGTGAAAACCACTGCGGATGATTCAGCCCAGGCTATGTGTTCATTTACACGGGGAACAAAGCCGCAGTAGTAGGGTACACAGGTTGAAGTTGAATAGCACCCCATCCTCCGATAGGCTGCTTCAATTCTTGATTGGCACTTATTCCACTCTCTGGGAAAGCCTAAGTCTTTGCTTCGATCTAAACCGACTACATTTAAGGTTGTCGGAACCCTGACTTTGGCACCGTTTTCCAACATTTGTTCAGCCCATTCCATACCAGCAACGCCATGGCTTTTGAAAGAAAGACCGGCAACATGAGCACTGCTAACCGAAATCATTTTTTCCGCATCATAAACCTTGCCTATTGCCAAAAGGATTTCCATAGCGGTTCTGGCAGCTTCACCATTTTCACCGTCAAGCATTCTTTTTTCACTATCTGTTAAAATCATTTTTTACACCTCAGCATTACCAAACTTATCAATAATTACTGTACTATTGTCCGCATCAACTTTAACATGGTCACCATTGGCAATAAGTTCTAAAGGGTTTTCTTCTATTTTATCGATTACCGGAATACCAGCAATAATCGCTCCCACGGCTATAATGGTTTCGGTAGTTAAATTTATAATTCCTTTGGGACCAGTCTTGTTTTTTGCCAATTGATAAACTACGTATGATCCACCGGTACTGCCTTTTCCATAAGGAAAAACCAATATTTTACCCTTGACTGAGATACCTTGCAGTTCATGGTTGTGTTCGGTTATCACACCATTTTGGGCATTAACCCCAAAGTTAAATCCAATCGGCTGTTGGCATACCAATGCTTCACCTTCAGCATAACCCTTACTAATGGCCCTTCCTTTTAACACAACACTCATATTGGATCCTCCTCAAATATTTAGAGGAGCCTCATTACTCTCGTGGCAGTTAAACTAGCTTGCGGTTAAATTGAGACTCCTCAAACTGTAAAAATTCATATTAATGCTGTGCCCCTAAAAAAACCTGTAAACTGGTTATAACCAACTGCGCAGTATAATTTGCTCATAGTCGTCTTCCACACGAATTAATTCATTTAACTTGGCTAACCTTTCCCCACCTTTAACTCCTGTTTTAATCATCAAAGCATTCCAGGCTAAAGCCTGGTGTGCAATTGATTCATCAAGAGTTTCTCCCGAACGATGCGAAACAACTACTTCCATGCCTCCTTCTTTTGCTACAGCTGCAGTTTTGGCTGCACCGGAAATTGTTCCCACCTGGTTTGTTTTTATAATGATCGAACCAGCTGTCTTTTTTTCTAGCCCCTTTTTTGTTCTTTCCACATTACTCGCATAAATATCATCTGCGCAAATTAAACATTTATCACCGTGACGTTCGTTTAAAGTTGCACATGCATCATAATCATTGCTCTCTACAGCATCTTCTACATAAATTAAATTATATTTTTCTATAAGTTCGGAGATAAAGTCGATTTGTTGCTCGGTCGTGCGAGTTACCCCTTCACGGTGATATTCATACTCTTTTTTCGCCGAATTCCAGAGCCTATCTGCTGCTAAATCCAACCCTAGAAAGATTTTAACACCTTCAGTTTGGGACACCTTGTCACTGGCTTCTTTAATGATCGCAAGAGCTTCAGCATCATTCAAGTCAGCAGTCCATGCATTTTCATCGTCCGCACCACCGGTAAAGTTATAATTTCCTTTTTCTAGCAGGAACCCTGTTTCTTCATGAACTTTAAGTATTATTTCAACTGCTTGCCTGATAGTTTTTGCTCCCACTGGAACAACTAAATGTTCCTGCATATCAGGAGCGGGTCCCATGCTATGAGCACCACCACCAATTATATTGCCCAGTGGGTAAGGTAAAGTCCATGGGCCGGTCTTGTTTAATAATTTAAAAAGAGGTTCACCTATAGCATTAGCTGCCGCTTTTATACAGGCTATCGAAATAACTGAAGAAGTATTACCACCGATATTTTCGAAATTGGGGGTGCCATCAATTTCTTCCAGCATTGCATCGATTTTAGTAATTTCTGTTGCATTCATCCCTTTTAACTCGGGTATAATCCTGCTATTTAATATATCTTGAGCTTTTTCAAGACCGCCATGGCCATAAGCAGGCGCTTCAAATTCTCCCCTGCTCCCCGGTGCTCCAAAAGGAGCAGCACACCGGCCAAAACCGTCACTCGTATAAACATCTACTTCCAGGGTTTCTACTCCCCTACTGTCAAAAATAGTACGGTAAAGTACATCTTTTATAATAGCTTCACTCAATTCTTAAACCTCCTAGCATAGTGTAACCTAAATTATTTAGCCATTTTCCCCTGCTTAATTATATAATTAACTAAACCATCACACTCATATATTTCCTTTAAAAAACATGGGGGTTGTGCTGCGTAACTTTTCTCCCCACTGTCTAGGTTTTCAATCACTCCTTCTTCAATATCAACCTTTAACCTGTCCCCTTTTTTAAACTTTTCTGTTTCTTCTACCTGAAGCACCGGCAAGCCTATGTTTACTGCATTACGAAAAAAAATCCTGGCAAAAGACTGGGCAATTATACAAGAAACTCCTGAAGCTTTAATCGCGATAGGGGCATGCTCCCTTGAAGATCCGCACCCAAAATTACTACCAGCCACAATTATATCACCCGGCTTTACTTCAGCACTAAAGCTTAAATCAATATCTTCCATACAATGCTTTTTTAGTTCTTCAGCATCACTGGTATTTAAAAACCTTGCAGGGATAATCACATCAGTATCAACATTATTATCGTATTTCCATACCCGACCCTCTAATATCATTTGCAAACCTCCTATTGATAATTAGCAACCCAGATATTAACGAGGTTACATTAATCAAGCCATTATAAGCTCACGGTTATACTGTTCTTAACCAATAACCTGATCCGGGTGTGTAATCTTTCCGGCAATTGCTGAGGCTGCAGCCACCGCAGGGCCGGCGAGAAAAACTTCGCTCCCTTTGTCACCCATTCTTCCTACAAAATTGCGGTTGGTTGTAGCCAAAGCTCTTTCGCCCTTGGCTAGAATACCCATGTGTCCACCCAAGCAAGGCCCACAAGTAGGAGGACTAACTACCCCACCAGCCTCTGTAAACGTGCTTATATACCCTTCATCCAGTGCCTGCTTGTAGATGCTCCTAGTAGCAGGAATAACTATAAGTCTCAACCCTGGTTTAACCTTTTTCCCTTTAATAATTTCAGCTGCTACCCGAAGGTCTTCTAACCACCCATTGGTGCACGAACCTATTACAACTTGATCAAGATTTAAATCTTTAACATCATTAACATGCTTTACATTGGAAGGTTGATGTGGAACAGCTACTTGTAAGCCTACGTCATCCAGGTTGATTTTAAGGGTATCACAAAAACCGGCATCACTGTCACTGGTAAAGATACTGTATTCCCCGACAGCTTTATCTTTAATATAGTTTTTACAAACATCATCGACCGGGAAAAAAGCCGTTTTTGCACCTGCTTCAGCGGTCATGTTTGCAATGGTAAACCTGCTTTCCATTGGCAGACTGCTAATGCCTTCTCCCTGAAATTCAATCGCTTTATAGTTGGCTCCATCCACACCAATTATGCTTATAAGGTATAAAATAATATCTTTTCCAGTTACCCAGGGCAATAGCGATCCCTTTAATAATACCTTTAATGTTTCAGGCACTTTTAACCAGATCCACCCGGTTAACATAGCGGCACCTAAATCTGTAGCACCTATTCCTACTGCCATTGCTCCTAGTGCACCATAGGTGGGAGTATGCGAATCAGCTCCACCTATCAACTGGCCTGGTTTTACTAGTCCTTTTTCAGGCAATAAAGCATGTTCTATTCCCTCGTTTTCATAAAAATGAAGGAGAGCATACTTCCGAGCAAAATCTCTAATCACTTTAGCCTGTTCTGCGGATTTTATATCTTTATTAGGAGTGAAATGGTCGGCAATTAAAGCGATTTTTTCTTTGTCGAATACCATTGGATTATTTAATTTAGCAAATATATTTACAGCCATTGATCCAGAAATGTCGTTACCCATTAATAGGTCTACTTTTGCCTGAACAATATCTCCAGCACATAATTCCGAAACTTCGCTATGCTCTGCGATTATTTTTTCCGCGATGGTTTTACCCATATAGTTTTCACTCCTTCATTTCTTTATTAAGTTTGATACTTCCATGGTATTTAAGTAAACCTTATAACAGATAAACTCAGCCTTTAGTTTTCAATGACTTCCTTGGTCACCTTGCCAATATCACCAAAATGCTCTACGCAGTGTACCCCGGCTTCCTTTAACATTTTCAATTTATTATCAACCGTACCAATCCCTCTGGAAATAATTGCTCCGCCATGTCCAAACCTCATCCCAGGTTTGACATAACGGCCACCTACACTGGCAATAACCGGTTTTGTAAATTTTCCAGAAGCGATATATTCTGCAGTATCTTCTTCTATACTAGTTCCAATCTCTCCGTATAGGACTACTGCCTTGGTATCAGGGTCTTCCTGGAAAAAGGGCAGCAAATCACACCAGGTAGAACCAATGAAAGCATCTCCTCCAACGCTTATTGCTGTCGATTGGCCCACTCCCGCTTTTGAAAGGTAGTAACATACCGTAGTAGTGTTCCCACCGCTCCGCGACATCACACCTACCGACCCGGGTTTGAAAAATTCGTTTGCAAATTCTACGGTAGCTCCAATCATACCCACCAGTGCTTTATCCGGGCTTATAATCCCAATGGTATTAGGCCCAATCACGACGGCTTCTTTCTCCTTTGAATATGCGATAACTTCCAGCATATCCTGCTGCGGGACTCTTTCCGGAAGCAATACCACTATTTTAATCCCTGCATCAATAGCTTCAAAAGCGGCATCTTTAGCAATATTCGCCGGAACAAACAAGGCAGAAACAGACACATCAGGATGTTTTTCCTTCACTTCCATGACTGTATCATATACAGGTACTCCATAAACGTTTTGATTCCCTTTACCGGGGGTTACCCCAGCAACTAAGTTGGTGCCATAGTTGAGCATAAGTTGAGCACGAATTTGTGCTTCCCTACCGGTAATACCCTGCATCATTACTTTAGTATTTTTTTCAACTAATATAGACATAATTATCTGCATCCTTTCTTAAACACTATTCATCTAACTCCTTAATAGGTAAAGTAATTTTAATAGCCTGCTCTCCATATAAATCACAATCTAATTCACATCCCAAGCACTCAGTACAACCACCACGCTTAATATCTTCTAGTGATTTTTGTAACGCTGGTATCCCGTCTTTTAATTCTAAAACCTTTCCCATGTTAGGACTGTTACACACATCGACACATGCTTTAGATTCACACTGTTTACATTTCGACAAATTTATTTCCACTTTTCCACCAGAAAATACTTCAAATTCTAAAACATTTGCACCCATCCAGTTACACCCCCATTTCTTTTGAGTCAGTGCTTTCTTTCCATTTATGGTATAAATCGGAGAACAATATCGCTGCTTCTTTTTCTGTCACATCTCTACCAGCCACCTGAACCCATTCACAGTCAGAAATTCCATGCTCATCAAACATTTTGATTGCATCTTGATCCCATGCACCCCTAAACACAAAAATACAAGGAACATCAGGAACACCACCAGTTTTCGGGTAAATCTCCTTTAAAGCTTTGATTATTCCCCTTGCAGTGTTGTCTAATTGTTGGCTGGAAATACAAGATATAAAAACATACCCCTGAATTCCTTTTTGCTCGAAAATAATCCTTGTAACCCGGTATAGTTTAGAAGCGGTTGGATTACCAGAAGTATCGCAGAAATTAACCGGATAAAAGCCTAGAGGTACCAGTTCATCCATCATCACCAGACTAACCCCGGTGCCTACCCCGTCAAAACCGATAGGAACTTTATTAATTTCCTTACTGTACTCAAAAGTTGGATCGATTTGAACAAAATGCGCAGAGCCGCGATGATCATTGTTGTCAATTTCTCCCGCTGCATTTTCCAGACAAGTAGGTTCCCTATCCCCAACATCTTCACCTGGATCGATATTTAAATCTTTCTGTCGATAAATTGAGTCATCATCAATATCAATCTTTGAGTCAAGAGCGCTAAAGCCCCTTTCAGTTAAGGCCAAGGGATTAATTTCGATTAATTTGCAATCATGGTGGCGATAAATATCATACATTTTGTTTAATACAGCAGAAATAGCCATTAGTTCTTTGCCTGCAAAACCTAACTTTTTGGACAGGTTTCTGGCATCATAAGAATGATAGCCCTTCATAATATCAACATCTTGGTGCTCAACGTGTTCACTACCTGAATCTTCAACATCGATTCCACCAGCATCCGATAAAATAACTACAGGTTTCCTTGTATTCGGGTTGGATAATACAGCAGCGTAATATTCCTTTTTTATCTCGCTTTTCTTTTCAATAAGCACTTTTTCCACATTAATTCCATTTATTTTACTACCCAGTAGTTTCCTAGTTTCTTCTACTACCGCATTCTCAGTTTCGGCAAATATAATCCCTCCGCTTTTACCTCTTTTTCCGGAATATATCTGAGCTTTTATCACTACAGGCAAGCCAATTTCCACAGCCTTTTCTTTTGCCTTTTCAGGAGTAAAAGCCAATACTCCCGGAGGAATATCTATTCCATATTTCTGAAATATTTCTTTTCCTTCGTGTTCATAAAGTTTAACCATGGTATACCTCCATTACATTTTTTACATTAGAGCATCCTATCTGCTACAAGTAGCTCGAAATGTTTTAAGATGAGTTTGCACCGATCGGCCAATAAAACCTTCGAGCATATCAACTGCTTCCAAAATTCTGTCTAAATCTATTCCAGTTTCAAAACCCATAGTATGCAGCATATTAACCAGTTCTTCTGTTGCTATATTACCGCTAGCTCCGGGAGCATAGGGGCATCCTCCCAAACCACCAATCGAGGCATCAAACTTATAAATTCCGGCTTCCAAGGCAGCAACTACATTAGCTAGCCCCATTCCCATGGTGTCATGAAAGTGAGCACTTAAATTGATCCCTTCTATATTTTTTTGCATCATATTAAACAGGTCGAAAACCTGCTTAGGATTTGCATGTCCGATAGTATCGGCCAAAATTACTTCGTTTGTCCCAAGCTCTTGTAATTTATTTGCCAGTTCTAAAACCGCTTCAGGATCTACCTTGCCTTCAAAAGGACAAGCAAAAGCGCAAACGATGATGTTGCGAACCCTAATATTGTTACTTCTGGCAGTTTTAATGATATCTTTAAAATTATTTATGGAATCTTCAGGGGTCATATTAACATTCTCTTGGTTGTGCGATTCACTTGCTGAGACAAACAAACATATTTCCTCGACACCTACGTCCATAGCCCTGGAAAAGCCTTTTTGGTTTGGAATAAGCACACTTACGCGAACTCCATCTCTACCCTTTATATTTCTTATATTTTCCATCAGCTCGGAAGCGTCTGCCAGCTGGGGAACCCATTTAGGATGAACAAAAGAAGTAGCTTCTATCTGTTTTATACCTGCTTTGATCAAACTATCTATCAGTTTAACTTTGTCCTGTAATGCTAGAACATTTTTTTCGTTTTGCAGCCCATCGCGTGGACCTACTTCAACTATTTCCACATTTTTCTTATCTGCAATGTCTTGCAACAATCTTAACACCTCTTTCCGCAAAATCAATCAAACAGCTGAACAATCAAAGACCAAGCATAATTAAGCTCACTTACCCTTTAAGAGTACAAGCAGAATTAAACTGATGTATAATTTGGGAAAACTTTTCTATCTGTCTTTTTTCTATAACAATGTTCAAACAAACAATGATTTCCTTACGAAAACATGCCCCTCCATTATTTTCCTGGCCGTTCTATAGATAGCCGCTTTTTTTAAATTAATCTTTCCTTCATTTGATATTTCAGCAGCAGTTTCTATAGGGATTGCCCCCGCAGGATGTCCAATAACAATTTTTTCTCTTTGCTTTGCTTCATCTCTTAATGCATTCCAAACCACACTACCAGGCACCATTGCAGCTGCCCCGGTACAAACGGTGCCAGTTACTGGATACGCTTTATGCATCTTCAACATGAACAACAACCTGGAAACAACATCTATACTATTCCCTTTTACTTGCTGGCCCAGATAAGTAGTATAATCAGCAGCTGGACTGATAATCGCAAAAAAGGGTATATATGGGCTTTCAGAAGCAGCCAGCTCCCACTTAACAACAAAACCGATCTTTTCTGCAGCAACACCTCTGATCCGCTCGATTTCATTCATAAGTATTTCGTTACCTTCTATCTCTGAAGGCTTCTCTGTCCCCTTTAAATTAAGTTCTTCGGCGTTTATGAACACTACGGGATTACCTGCATCAACTAGAGAGATATTATACTTTTTCCCCTCAATCTCAACTTCATCAATAGGGTTACCTGTCGGTAGCAGAGCACCTGTGAGCGCACCCTGAGTATCTGAAAAATCAAGAGTAATTTTTGCTCCGCTGCCGGGAACGCCATCAATCACTAGATCACCTTCAACAGCAGCTTTACCCTCTACAGTGGGAACTTTAGCAATAATCATTTTACCAGTATTAGTCTGATTAATTTTTACTGTAGTTAATGGAGAATCAGCTTCAACAAACCCTTGATCGATGGCATAAGGACCAACTCCAGAAGATATGTTTCCACAATTGCCTCTATAATCAACTACGTCAGTATCAATCCCTACCTGAGCAAAAGTATAATCAATATCAGCATCAGAGCGGCTCGAAGCTGATATTATTGCTAACTTGCTGGTTACTGGGTCGGCTCCCCCCAAACCGTCAATTTGCCTTAAATCAGGTGAACCAAAAATTGCCTTGATCACCCTGTCTTTTTGCTCGAAATCCTCGGGAAGTTCATTGTTGTTAATATAAATCCCCTTACTAGTACCACCACGCATGATAGTGCATTTTAACTGTTCCATTTCTGAATGCAATGAAATCTCACCTCGTCAACAACTAACTTTTTAGAATGGGTTTAACCCCTTTAATTTTATCTCGCACAAACGGGCTCTGTATTACAGTAGCTATCACTATTAATCCAATACCAATCCCATCTGCATAAATTTGTGGACTGATCATTGACAACGATGCTATTAGTAGTATAACCCTTACCACTATCCCTGTTTTTACTAAATAAAAATTGTTAATAGCACTTGCGAAGAAATAAATTCCGATGACCGCTGTAACCACACTCCTACCGATCACAAAGAAACTGCCCACTCCGAGCAACGGTTCTCCATATATAAACATATATGGAATTATAAAGGCTGCCAGACCCATTTTGAAAGCCATGTAACCGGTTTGATTGGGGTTAGATCCAGCTATCCCAGCTCCCGCATAAGCAGCCAAAGCTATGGGTGGGGTAATTGCAGAAATAACAGCGAAAAAGAAAATAAACAAATGAGCTGCCAATAAAGGCACCCCAAGTGCTGCTAAGGCCGGAGCAAGAACCGTAGAACTAATAATATAAGCGGCAGTAGTTGGCAACCCCATACCTAGAATAATTGCTGTTAGCATAGTTAATAACAATGCTGCCAGTAAATTGCCACCAGAAAGGGCGATTAAGGCATTCGCAAGCCTGGCCCCCAATCCGGTCAGTGATAAAATTCCAATAACAAAACCAGCACAGGCACAAGCGGTGATAATTGGAGATGCTTTTTTTGTGCCATCTTTCAGCATATGGAGTAATTGAATAAAAGTATAGCGTGAAGTTTTTAATAACAAGCCAATTAAGAGGGTTGAATAAATGCCATAAAGCCCGGCTCTAATTGGAGTAGCCCTCTCAATCAGCAAAATGTAGAGAAGTATTATTACGGGTATAAGAAGATGCCCATAGCTTTTTAGTACCTCTTTTAGATCCGGCATCTCACTTTTACTGAGTCCTTTTAACCCGGTTTTTACAGCCTCAAGGTCACACATAAATAATACTGCAGTAAAATATAGAAGTGCAGGTATAGCTGCTGCTGCGATTACGCTTACATAGGGTATCCCTAAAGTTTCTGCCATTAAAAAAGCACCAGCACCCATAATTGGGGGTAATAATTGCCCTCCTGTTGAAGCGACAGCTTCCACGGCAGCTGCAACTGTTGGTTTATAACCCATATTTTTCATTAGTGGGATAGTGAAAGCGCCAGTAACTGCAACATTTCCAGCAGAGTGACCAGTTAAGGTTCCCATCCCGGCGCTAGCTAATACAGCTGCCTTTGCCGGACCACCTCTAAAACGCCCAAAAGCCCCCAAGGCAGTTCTGGTAATAAGTTTGTCACCGCCTGTTCCTTCCAAAACAGCACCAAACATCACAAAAATAATCATGTATGTTGCAGCAATACCCAAAGAAATACCATATATACCATCTAAAGAGAATGAATAAGCAGCCAAGCGCTCAAAGGAATAACCACCATGACCAATCCAACCTGG
Source organism: Syntrophomonadaceae bacterium (assembly GCA_003554535.1). The sequence continues at coordinate 14,269 of PWGT01000055.1, forward strand.
GAGGTATTCACCAAACGCACCATACAGTAAGAAGATCCCGGGTATAATTGCCATCATCGGGCCATTGGCCCGCCTGCCAGCTTCAAGCACTAAGATTATACCTATTACAGAGATAACTATATCGGTAGTAGTTGGAGCAAACTGAATAAACAGGATCAGTCGTTCCATGTGCATTACAATATAAACAGCGACTAATACTGCTAAACCAGCTAAAATAATATCGATGAGCAAATAAGGTAATGCTTTATGCCTTTTCTGTTCATCTCCAACTATAGGTATTGACAAAAATATAATTAAAAGCCCAAACATAAGGTGAATTGCCCTGAAATTCCAGGTAGCAATAGCACTAAACCCTAAAACATAAATATGGAATATGGCACTAAGAACCCCGATAATTAAAACCACAACAGGCAATATATTAACAGCTTTTTGATTTAATTTAGAAGTCAAACCTTGTTGTATTTTGTCAGCCATTCATCAAACCTCCTGCTTCCAGCAAGTACTATTGGTTTATTAACTTAGCACCTCCCCGTTAAAAAAACGGAGAGGTGCTTTATAACTATTAGTATTCCGGAGGATAATGATGGTCTAGTAAGTCAATACCAACTTCTTCGTGGTAACGAATAGAACCAGGATGCAATGGAATATTAATTTCTGAGATGTTTTCTGGGAGAGTATCTTCAGCTGCAGAATGGACAGCTTTTAGTTCATCCTGATTTTCATACAATGTTTTGGTAATATCATAAGCCACATCTTCCGGAATATCCTTGTGTCCAAAGACACAATTCCAAATGAAAAGTGTATCATAGTCATCAACCATGGTCTCATATGTACCGCCAGGGATGGTTCCATCCAAGTAATAATAATATTCATCCTGGATCATTTCTCGTTCTTCATCGGTGAGCGTTAACCATACAATCTCATGAGTAGCTTGTAATTCTTCTCTTGACGGATGCGGCCAGCCACCCATGTCCATTGCTACATCAATCATCCCATCTTTCATATTTCCAACTGTTTCAGACCAACCTAAATTCTGGATTTGAGCTGGTTCAATATCTAACGCATCTAAAATATTTCTCCCGACAACATCCACTGTCCCCCCAGATGGTCCTAGTCCAAGTACTGCACCTTCGATATCTGCAAAACTTTCTACCCCTGCTCCTTCAATTGAAAATACCTGCAATCCACTGGGATACATGGCAACCAATCCTCTAATATCAGAATATTCTTGGTCAGCCCAACCGAAGCCACCATATGCTTCATATGCCGGTGCATCAGTAGTCAACCCTAACTCGTTATCGCCAGTTTGAACAAGCCCTATATTAACTTGTGGACCACCGGTAACTTCTGCACTCACAGCCAAATAATCAACGTGACTAGTAAGCACTTCCGCTACACCGCCACCATAAACATAATAAACACCACCAACAGAAGCAGTTCCAAGTGCATACCTGAGATCAGCATCTTCAACATCTTCAGCCGGCTCATCCTCAACAGGATCCTCTTCAACAACTTCCTCTTCCGGCTCCTCTTCAACGACCTCCTCAGGTTCTTCACAACCTACCAACATAAAACCTACAAGCATTAACACTGCTAAAATACCTACTATTAACTTACTTCTTCCTTTAAACATTAAATATAAACCTCCCCTTGTTGTAATTAAAACCCAGAACTTTTCCATAAAACAACTAAAATTCAAAGACTATATCATGAATCACCCCCAAATCATTAAGCTTACTACCTCAAGCCTTCATTGTTCACCTGTAAATGTTAAGATAAAAAAGTTATGACCCAAAGTTATCATATTTTATAATGCAATATACATGCCAAATTCACAAAACAACTTGCATGAACTCATTTAAACTTTTCATACAATCCTGGCAAATCACAACATCACGCGTTTTTGACTCTTTTCACAAAAAAACTAAAACAAAACACTCCTCAAAGGAGACAACTGTTTTGCTTTTATAACATTGCTAATTTGAGGCTTTAAAAGATTAACTTCCAAAGCCTTGTCACATTATTAAAATAATAATTATGAAAGCAATTCGTGAAAATACCACTGATCAGGATTATCGGTTACACAACTAAGGAGGAAATAAAGTAATCCTTCATAGAAACAAATTGCAACATACAGATACAACATCAGAGAAAAGTAGTACTCTTAATCATGGCATCAATACATAACAGTAAGGAAGCAGTTATTCAAACTACATATGAAGCATGTTTTCCTAATATGTGTTTAATCTAAAATATACCAACTTGTTCTTATGTAAAGCGTTAATATTATAGTTGTGTTCCAACATCAACCTATGTGCCCCAAATGTGTTTCATATATGTTTCACTATGTTTCAATCATATCTTATTTTGCTTGACTTAATCTTAACCATATAACATATAAATGGTTTGATTTCTCTTATCCACGCAAATAAAACAAATTATTATTATGCCAAAACCTATTTAAGTATTGTTTAGCGAAAAAAACTCGTTTTTTATAGAACGATAATGCAACACCAAATTTTATCAGCAATAAAGCATTTTAGTTTTATAATCTATTTTATTCAAGATTAGGCATAAATAGTTGTCACAAAAAAATTTTACCAGTCATAATTAACATCGATCCATATTTCAAAGCAAATCATAAAATCTGGCAGAATTTTATAAACTTATTTTTTTATAGTTGGGAATAGGAATTAATTAAGTATTGACTTATATGGCGTCAGTTAAATTATATTTTTTCATCTTCCTCCAAAGAGTAGTTCTGCTAATATCTAAAACCTCTGCTGCTTTCTGACGATTCCACTGCACCTCTTCAAGAACATTAAGCAGTTTAGCCCTCTCGCTTCTATTAATTCGATCACCAGGTTTAGTTGAAAAATCTAGCCCCATAGCTTTTTCCAAGATATCCATCGGTGCTTTATTTATATCAGCATTAAAAATCACCATTAAGCGCTGCACTGTGTTTTCCAACTGACGAATATTGCCTGGCCAATCGTATTTCACCAAACAGGAACTGATTTCTTCCCATTTCTTTCTATTTTTGGTGGGTACAGAAATCGAATCCTCCAAAAACTTATCAACCAATAAGGGGATGTCGTCTGGACGTTCCCTCAGCGGAGGTACTTCTAAGTATAATACGTTCAGTCTGTAATATAAATCCTCTCTAAACTCATTGTTGTTAACTTTTTCTCTTAAATTCTCGTTTGTTGTAGCGATGACCCTAACATCAACCGGAATTACCTTGCTTCCGCCTATTCGCAACAACTCCTTTTCCTGTAAAACACGTAACAATCGTGTCTGCAAACTCTGAGGCATCTCTGATATTTCATCAAGGAATATCGTCCCTTCATGGGCAAGCTCAAACAAACCCTGCTTGCCTTCTTTTTTTGCCCCGGTAAATGAGCCACCTTCATAACCAAATAATTCACTTTCAAGCAGATTGGCAGGAAGAGCAGCGCAATTTATAGCGACAAAAGGTTTATTACTTCGTTTACTTTCATTATGAATACTATGAGCGAGCAGTTCCTTACCTGTACCTGTTTCCCCATGGATTAAAATAGTCTGGTCACTTTTAGCATAAATTTTAGCCATATTTATAGTTTCTCTTATAACCTCCGATTGGCCAACGATATCTTCAAATGAATACTTAGTACTCAAGCCTTTTTTATCGTAATGCATGTTTTTTCTAATTTTTTGTTCAACCTTTTGAATCTCAACTACATCATGAAAAGTTGCTACGGCGCCTATAGTTATTCCATCAATAATAATTGGAATTCTGTTAGTATTAATAGTAAGATTATCATTTATCTTCATCAAAACATTTGTTTCTGTCTCACCGGTTAGCATCACTTTATCTAACTCACTGGAAGGCAGTACTGTTTTTATATCTTTATTTAGTGCTGATTTTAGATCAATACCCAATATATTTGCTGCCTGTGTGTTACAAGTGGTAATATTTTTATCCTGATCGATGGCAATGATCCCACTTTGGGTAAATTCAATAATTGTTCTTAAGTAGGTATTGATCTCTTTCTCGTTCCTTATAGAATCCTGCAAATTGAAAGCATCACCTACGCTGTCCCTTACACTTTGACTTGAATAAACAAGTATCGGATAGAGCCCGTTACTCTCAGCATAATCACAAACCACACTGGCCCCCACTACTGCTGTTATGTTTTTGTTTTTTAAATCTTGCATAATACCATTCAACTCACTAATGTCTCGATACTGGATACTGTGTATATCAATCTTCAAGGACTCTTCATAGGCCATTATTTTGGAAGTCCACGGCGCTTCTGATTTATAAGTAACTATAGCTACTTTGCTGCTGACTTTCATTGCTTCAACAAAAGCAGATAGCAAATCAAATCCTGAAACCCTTAAAGTAACCATGGGAAACTGAGGGAAGTTTTCTTTAATTACTCTTGCATTGCTTCCACCAGCAATTATGACATCGATAAGATCGTCATTAATAAGCGGACCAATATTTTGGATGGTATCATTAAACGAGCTATTAATAATTCTTATTCTTTCGTAATGATCTTTCATTAATACTCTATTCAGATGCTCATAGAGCCTGGAATAAACTACAAATGCAATCCTTTTGTTTTTATCATTTTTCATAAAAACGCACACCTCACCAAACCCTATAGTCAAATATTAAAACTTGAATACTAATTTTAATTATACCAAAGCTTTGTCTTAATTATAACCTCAAGCTAACCATGCCACTTGTTCTGTCAACGTTCTCTCTATCCTGCTCTCTTCCATATTTTCATATGCTTATCCTTTCTTTCTTAAACTAAATCAAAACCTAAAACCCAAAAAAGGCTCATTGCCCTAAACGGGGTAAGCCTTTAAACTATAGCTAAACTATTCCCATACTTTTTGTGTGATTGACAGAGCTGTAAATAACCTGCAACAGGCTAGAAAAGGTCAGCCCAT
>PWGT01000183.1 GCA_003554535.1 Syntrophomonadaceae bacterium
AAGATGTGCTAAAAGAGCTTCCCGAAAAAATAGAGCAGAGCTCCTATTGCGAGCTTACCGCGGAACAGAAAAAAATATACGCCGCTTACTTACAGAGGCTGCGGGAAGAAGTCTCCGAAGAGCTTCAGTACCGGGGTTTTGAGAAGAGCCGTATCAAGATCCTGGCCGGGCTAACCCGCCTGCGCCAGATCTGCTGCCACCCCGCCCTCTTCCTGGAGGACTACCGGGGCAAAAGCGCCAAAATGGAACAGCTGCTGGAAATATTGCAAGACTGCCGCCAACGGGGAAATCGCGTGCTCTTGTTTTCCCAGTTTACTGGAATGCTGGAACTTATAGCCGGAAACTTAAGAAGCGAAGGCTACAGTTATTTTTACCTGGACGGTTCGGTAAAAACGGAAGACCGTCTGGAGAAGGCCCAAAAGTTCAACGGGGGCGAAGGAGAAGTTTTTCTAATTTCCCTGAAAGCCGGTGGAACGGGGTTAAACCTCACCGGCGCGGACGTGGTCATTCAGTACGATCTGTGGTGGAACCCCGCGGTAGAAGAGCAGGCGGCAGGCCGCGCCCACCGCATGGGCCAGGAAAAGGTAGTGCAGGTAATCAAGATGCTTACCCGGGGCACCATCGAAGAGAAAATATTTGAGCTGCAGCAGGAAAAGAAAGACCTGGTGGAAAGGGTGGTCCACCCGGGAGAAACCCTGCTTACATCTTTAAGCGAAGAAGAACTGCGGCAGGTGCTGGAGCTGTAAATATAATAATATTTGCTACTTATATACATCTCGTCTGTGTTGTACATGAATAATTAAATATACTCTATTATTAGAATCTGCTCGGAATCTAATTCTCCATTCTCCTACACGTAATCTATATTCCCCAGCTTTTCCTTTGAGTTTTTTTATATCTGCTTGTTGGGGTTGCTCAATCAGTTTTTCTAAAGTCTCCCATATTCTGCTTTTATCAGGCTCATTTACTTTTTTCATGTCTCGTATGGCGCTTTTACTCCATTGAATGCGCCAATTCATTCTTCAAATATCTCCTTTGCTGCATCCTCATGGGAGAAACTATTGCCTTTAGAATATTCTTCCCAGGCATTTTTTGCTTCAAGGTCCTCCTTTTCTGTTACAGGCTCATCATCGAAAGGAGCAGAAATAAGGGCATAAATGGCAGGATCCTGGGCAATTAAGAATTCTAAAAAACGCCTGGCGGTTTCCAATTCATTAGCTGGTAGAGCATCTATTAAGCGATATAATTCTTTTTTAGTAACACCCATGAAGCAAGCCTCCTTAGCTATTTGAGTTCATTATATCAAATTAATAATGGTATTGTAACTGCCCAATTACCAATCATCAATCATCAATGTATTTTTTTGTAAATTGATGTGATGCTTTGCTCAACTCTAACTTGCTAACGTAAGATTCCCGCACTATAGTATCAGATTTGGCAACCCAGGAGCTAACAAAGCAGGCTATAGTTACCGGCTTTAAAAGCTCCATGCCGAAAAGTTCAGCCGCAAGAAGTATTGTAGTTACCGGAATATGAGCGGCACTGCCAAGTAATGCCACGCTGGAGGCACAAATTATAGCTAAAGGATAAGGGTAAGCTACTACCCGCGAGATAAAAGCGCCTGCCAGTGCCCCAATAGTTAAGCTTGGGGCTACAATACCTCCACTGGCGCCGGAACCGGCGGTAAATGATGTAGCAGCAATTTTCCCTATCAGCATTACAAAAATTAAAGCCAAGGGAAATGTTTCTTCTAAGACCAGTTTTTCTACCAGCTCTATACCACTACCCATGATATATGGAGTGGCAATTATTGCTGTAACGCCTGTTAGAAGCCCTCCCAAAGCAGTTTTTATGTAGGGTGGTATACTTAATCGAGAGTTAAAATGCTCATAACCATACAACGATTTTATAAAAAGCAGGCTAATACAACCAATAAAAACACCTACAGCAATAAAAAACAAGACGTCTCTGCTGAGAATAAAAACATAATCCTCAGGCGGATAAAATTTAAATAACCTGTCTTGCCCCAGTAAAATGGAATAAACAAAAAAAGCAGTTATGCTGGATAAAAAACCCAGGAAAAGATCATTGTATTCCATATCATCTCTAAAAAGTATTTCTGTACCAAAAACACCTCCTGCTATGGGCGCGGTAAAGATGGAGCCAAAGGCGGCACTCATACCGCATATAGTTAATCTACGCATATCAGTTAATTTAAGTTTTAATGTCCTGGACACAAAATGCGCCAACCCCCCACCCATTTGAACAGCCGGCCCTTCAGGGCCAGCTGACCCGCCAAAAGCAATGGTGAAAATGCTGGCCACTAATTTAACCGGCACGGTCATGATACTTACCTTGCCCCAACGCTTGTTATAAGCTTGAATGATTGCATCAGTACCGTGACCGGCAGCTTCCGGTGCCAGTTTTGTGGTGATTATGCCACTAATAAAAAGGCCAATAACTGGAAGGAGAAAGTATATACTGTATTCCATTAGCGGTGCAATGAGATCAATGCTAAAGGAAAGAAGCCTGTAAAATATCATTGCAGCAAAACCTACTATAATACCTACAAGAATTGAGAGCAAAGACCACTTGATTGTGTAAACAGTGTAATGCATAGTTTTTGTATGCCATTTGTTTTTTCTCTCGTGCATATAAGTCAGCCCCTATCCAGCTGTATTACCAAATTAGCCTATTTCCTCTGTCTAACCCATGCTATTATCCCATCACCGGATAGAATTCTTTCAATTTCACTGGGGATAAAATATTTCCCTTTTCTTTGTATTAAAACCGGGTAATACCTCTCACCCATTACACTGGTGAACTCTTCAGGCTTTTTATTAACAAGTTCTGGTTGTTCTTCAACAGTTACCAATCTTAACTCGATATCCAGGTGAAGCTGGTGGACTAGGTCGCTTATATCAACTCCGGTAAGACGGGTAACTATTTGGGCGGATATTGAATTTGTGGGTTCTACAATATTATCAAGCCCTATGGTTTTGCATAAATCCAGGTAATCTGGATCTCCTACCCTTAAAATAATTTTTGGAATACCCAGTTTCTCTGCAGCTTTTGCGGCCAGAAGGTTCCTTTGATCGTCGCCGGTAACAGCAATGAAAGCGTTTGTTTTTTTAGTCAGGGCTTCCTTTATTGAATCAGGAGCAATCGCTTTACCAAGCACAATTTCTACGTGGGGGAACATTTCTGAAACAAGCTCACATATTTTGGGGTCCGGATCGATGACTGTAATTTTATGGCGCGGATGAGTGCGGAACAATTCAATTACTTTCCTCCCGGTTTTACCACCGCCGGCAATTATTATATGCAAAAATAACCCTCCCTAAAAATTTGTTATTACAATCACAAAAGCATAAGCATAAGCATAAGCATAAGCACAAGCATATAAAATTCATATCGGATAAATGTTATTGAAGATAAACACTTAAGTTAATATTCTACCTGCATATTAGCAGTTCTAAAAGTTTTTTGCACTAGGGTTTCAGTTGGAGATGGCCCACAAATTTAAGAGCTTCCAAGGGGGAAGGAAAGGGTGGGGGTTACATATTTGGGGTCATATTTTAGAACAAAGAGGTCTGCCCATAACGGGGAACTCAAGTGTCAATACCCAAAATGTATTTCAGCTCGTTTAGTAGTTGTTCCAGGTCTTTTAAATCTCCAGTTACAATATTAAATAGCATCTCGTTATCTATTTTCCAGTAAAGATGTACCAGCCGATTGCGAAAACGAGCCATTTTTACCAGTTTGTTTTCTGCAAAATCTTTTGGTATAAGCCCTGCTTCTGCTAATATTTTAAAAGTGTCGGCGTAATCTTCTGGAACCCGGTAACCATTTTTGCTAATTAAGTGATTGCATATGTCAATAGAAGCTTCAATGGCTACAATGAGGTTGTACTTGGCGCTGGCTATTTTGTGAGGATCTTTCATAAATGAATCACCATCTAATAAAGCAATATCTTTCAATAGTTGCAGAGAGCTTTTGTATTCAGAAATTAGCAAGGTTACTTTATCTTTATCGAAATTAATCGTCATCGTTTAAAACCTCCTGCAGAAACCTCCTGCGGAAAGGCAAAAAATCAAAGTATTTGCGAAGGGTCATCATTTCAAATTCAACTCTGGCGGCTTCATCTTTTTCTAGAATCAAATTACCCTTTTTGATTACTGCATAGCAGAAAGAGGGCGGGGCCTGATTTAAAGAGCGCACATCCGCAGGATATTTGAGTTCACGGCTAAGCAGTTCTTCCAGCTCCAGCTCATAATTCAGCCGATCTATTGGGGGCATTTCTTGTAAAAATATCCCCACATCTATATCACGGAACCTTTTGTTATCTACGAATGAACCGTGTAAATATGCAAAAAGAACTTTTTCTTCTTGCTCTAAAAGATGCGCCAATTTATGCACCAGCTTTTCCCGCAGAGAGTTATCAGCCTGGTAGTATTTTATTTTATCTTTTTGCATTACTCATCTCACCACTCTTGAAACGTTTCCTGGTTAAAATCTGTAAGGCGAAGCTGCTTGTTTCCTGGTTAAAATCTGTAAGGCGAAGCTGCTTTCTGTATAATAGATTTCTGTATAATTAGAAGTTGTATAATATAAACCAGGAAGTGAAAATCCCAAATCAATTATAACACAAGGGTTGTCCTTGACAAAGCAAAATATTACAGTTTCTTACTTTCT
>PWGT01000150.1 GCA_003554535.1 Syntrophomonadaceae bacterium
AGTTGGAGCAGGGGAAAGTGCAGCCATCACTTCAAACCGTTGAAAAAGTGTCTGAAGCCCTGGAGATTTCTCCTTGTTTTTTTGTTTCCGATGATGACGAACTGCAGCAACTGCTTTACCTAATGACGCCGGAAATGAGGTCCTTGTTAATGGAACCTCAAGTACTGTCTGCTTTGCGAATACTCTGTCAGTGTAATACCAAAGAGTTCAGCCTGGTTTTAGATTTTATAAAACTACTAAAACAACACAATTTATCTGATTAATTAGGGAATAGCCCATTTATATTTCTTTCGACAGGGAAGAATATAATGGGGTGGTTTTCCTTTGGTTTTAAATATTTTTCTAAGGACGCTATTAATATATCTGTCTGTATTATTGGTCATGCGGTTAATGGGCAAGAGAGAAGTTGGGCAGTTGTCTACTTTTGACCTGGTTGTAGCCATTATGATTGCCGAGGTTGCCGTTATACCTGTAGAAGACCTAAGTATTCCCGTATATATTGGGTTAATTCCGATGTTTACACTGGTAGGGGCTGAAATTTTTTTCTCCTTTTTATGTTTGCATAGCCGAAAGCTTAGAGGCTTGATTGAAGGTCATCCCAGTATCATTATCGCCAATGGACGGATTATAGAGCGGGAAATGCGCAGGTTGCGCTATAATATCAATGATTTATTGGGTCAGTTACGGGAAAAGAATATTTTTAATCTTTCTGACGTTGAATATGCTATTCTTGAAACATCCGGTGAGTTAAGTGTAATTTTAAAGTCTTCAAAAAGACCGTTAACCCTAGAAGATATAAGTATTTTTCCCGGAAAAGAGGAGTTGTCCGTTCCTTTAATTGTTGACGGGGAAGTATTGGATAAAAATCTACAGTTTACAGGTTATTCCAGAGATTGGCTGCAGCAAAAGCTGCACAGTTGTTCATTGCAACCTGAAGATATTTTGTTTGCCAGCCTTGAATCCGGTGGCAAACTATATATTAGTGAAAAAGAATATGCACTGCAGCGTAAAATATAAATGGTTTATCGGGGTGAGATTTTTGACTGTTATTGAAAAGCCTCTTCTTGCAGCCAAGTCTTTTATCCGACGCTGCTCGCTTGATGGTGAAACAGCAGTTGATGCAACTGCAGGAAATGGACATGATACACTTTTCCTGGCCCGTCTTGTTGGAGAAAACGGCCGTGTTCTTACTTTTGATATTCAAAATGAAGCCCTGGAAACTACAAGGGCAAGGCTGGCTGAAGAAAACCTGGAAAATAGGGTAGCATTAATCCTAAGCGGTCATGAATATGCTGATCAGTATTTGGACGGGCCTGTAGCTGCAGCCATGTTTAACCTGGGGTATCTTCCCGGGGGAGATCACAGCATTGTTACCTCTCCAAAAACAACGAGCACAGCATTACGCATTCTTGCTGGACAATTAAAAACCCAAGGGATTATTACGATTGTAATGTATAGTGGTCATCCGGGAGGAAGTGAAGAAAAAGCAGCAGTTCTTGACTGCTGCTCCCAACTGCCACAAAAACATTTCACGGTTTTAAGCTATGAACTGGTTAACCAGGCCAACAATCCTCCTTCTCTACTTGTAATTGAGAAAAAGGAAGCCACAGGGCTTAAAAGGTGAAGAATACTTTTTTGTAGAACTATTATATACTTATTACTTTTTTATTCTTTTGAACAGGGTGAGACACTTGCAAACGCAACAAGGATTATCAGAAATTGTCCCAGAGTTGGTTCAGGTAAATGATGAGATTGAGAGTATCCTTCAAAAAGGTGTAAAAAATCATCTGGGTTCATCACAACCGTTTTTTATTGACAAACGGGGGAAAAAGTTACGGCCCGCTCTTTTTTTATCAAGTGCAAAAATACACTGGCAGGAACTGACAGAATTGATTCCATTGGCAGCCAGCCTGGAACTTATTCATCTAGCTACCCTTGTCCATGATGATGTGGTCGACAATGCCACATTAAGACGTAATATGCCCACAGTCAACGCAACAAAGGGGAATAAAATTGCTGTATTGATGGGCGACTATTTTTTCTCCAAGGCTTTTTCTTTGTTAACGACTGTTGGAAATATGGAGATAATTAACCTTTTATCCCGGGTAGTAGAGGAAATGTCCCTGGGCGAAATACAACAACAAATTGATGCATTCAATGCCGACTTGACAGAAGAAGAATATTTGCAGCGGATTAGACAAAAAACGGCCCAGTTCATGGCTTCGTGTTGCCTGGCTGGATGCTTAACTTCCGAGGCACCAGAAGACCTAAAAGTCACCCTGTATAATTATGGATTAAACCTTGGTATGGCTTTTCAAATTGTAGATGATGTGATGGACTTTAAAAGCGATGAATTCCAAACAGGTAAAAATAACTATAGTGATTTGAGGAATGGGGTTATTACCCTGCCATTAATATATGTCTTACGGACATCTCCCAAATCAGGTCTTTTAAGGAAATCGATCCAGGACAAAGGGCCTAAAACGATCGAAATTGAAAGGTTACTGGAAGAAGTTGAAATTGACAAGGGCCTTGCTTATGCATTGAACGTTGCTGATCAACATATTGAAAAAGCCGGATTTTTTGCTGGACAAGTCCCCAGTAAACCAGTTATGGAGACTTTTCAGGCTATCACCCATTTGATATTTAACAGGGCAAAACAGTAGTTTGCTTATGTTTTTTTTGATAATTCTGTGATAAAATTTAATTCATTTTAGAATCTGGTGGGAAAAAACTATGGTTCCAGTCATATCGGTAATTGGATTTAGCAAAACAGGAAAAACCACTTTTATAGGCAGCTTGGTCCGTGCACTCTATCAACGGGGGCACCGTGTAGCAGTAATTAAACATGATCCACATGACCATGGGGAAGTGGATCGAGAAGGAAGCGATACCTCTGTGTTTTGGAAGGCTGGTAGTCCGGCAGTTGTACTCTCTTCTCCTCAAAGGATGACCCTGTTTCGCCGTACAGGAGAAGATACACCTCCTGAATCAATTATTCCATTACTGGGGGATGTAGATTGTGTTTTATTGGAAGGTTATAAGGGCATGTCGTACCCCAAAGTCGTAATCTGGTCTTCCAAGATGAAAGATTTTTCATTAAAACAGGAAGAGTTGCTTGCCGTGATTTACCCTCGTGAAGAGGAAGAAGGATTACAGGAAAAGTTTCACCATGAAGTTCCGTTGTTTAACAGGGACGAAATTATGAATTTTGTTACTTTTCTGGAAAAGAGCTATTTAGCTGTCAACCAGCAGAGTAAGGAGTAAATACCAGGGGGTGTCAAACTATGGGCGACAAAGAAGCACCAAAATCTGTGATTAAAAGGCTGCCGGTTTACCTTCGAGTTCTGGATAACTTGATTAGAAATGATATAGAAATCATTTCATCCCGGGAGCTTAGTGATGATACGGGGTTTACTGCTGAGCAAATCAGAAAGGACTTGGCTTACTTTGGTGCTTTTGGCACCCGGGGTACAGGCTATAACACCAGTTTTTTAAGGGATAAAATCATCGAAATCATTGGGCTAAATGAACAGACGAATATTATTGTTGTGGGCACAGGCCACTTAGGAGTTGCTTTAACACGTTACAGTGTCCGTAAGAACCCGTATGTAAATGTAGTTGCAGCTTTTGATATTGATCCCGATTTAATTGGCCAAAAAATCCTTGATGTTGAGATTATACATATTTCCAGGATGCCTGAAATAGTAACCAGGTATAATGTCAAAGTTGCAATTTTAGCTGTTCCTGCTGAACATGCGCAAAAAGCGGTAGAGTATGTGATTAAGAGTGAGATAAAAGTAATCTTCAATTTTGCAACTACAAAGTTAGTTGTTCCGGAAGATGTCCACGTTCATAATGTTGATTTAAGTATTGAACTACAAAGCCTGATATACTATGCTACAGAAAGAGGCAGCAAAAGCTAAAGTTATATCTGAACAACTCTATCAATATCTCTGGATTGAAGTTTTATGATTTTTGTTTTCTACGGTTGACTTTTAAATTGATTTTGTGTATACTGATCATGCACACGGTGGAGCTGTAGTGTAGTGGTTAACATGCCGGCCTGTCACGCCGGAGATCGCGGGTTCGAATCCCGTCAGCTCCGCCATTTTCATGGCGAGATAGCTCAGTCGGTAGAGCAGCGGACTGAAAATCCGCGTGTCCCCAGTTCGATTCTGGGTCTCGCCACCATCAACTCATGCGGAAGTGGCTCAGCGGTAGAGCATCGCCTTGCCAAGGCGAGGGTCGCGGGTTCAAATCCCGTCTTCCGCTCCATTTTTACTTTATAAGGCGACATAGCCAAGTGGCAAGGCAGAGGACTGCAAATCCTCCATCCCCGGTTCGAATCCGGGTGTCGCCTCCATTTTCAGTTTTAAACCATTAAAGCAGAATCCCGGCTTATGCAGCAGCAACTGCAGGCCGGGATTTTTTGTAATGCAACGTAAGAAAGAATAGCCTTTTTTCCCCGGGAATTTTTTTTCTTTATCGGAGCAAATTAAGAAATAATGAAAGAGTTGTCGTTAGGTTATTGTGAATAACATCTGTTTGCAGGTTTTTGTCTTTCCCCCAGTTATAGTTCATTCTTCATTATTTTCTTTTTTTTCTTTTTGTGACTGCCGATCCAGTTCGTATTTGATAACGTCTTCCACTGTTATTTCTTTAAACGGTGAGAGCCTGTTGAGAGC
>PWGT01000194.1 GCA_003554535.1 Syntrophomonadaceae bacterium
AGGATTGGGCTTCTTCAGATATGGCCATTGAATCTGCCCGGGAGGCCCTGGAAAAAGCAGAACTTGCCCCTGAAGACCTCGATTTAATTATTTTGGCTACTGCTACGCCCGACCATCTGGTTCCTTCCACAGCCTGCATAGTGCAATCCCGATTGGGCGCTACAAATGCGGCAGCCTTTGATATAAATGCAGGATGTAGTGGTTTTGTCTACGGCCTGGTTGTGGGAGAACAATTCCTGGAGAACGGTATATACACCAATATACTGGTGATTGGGGTTGATGCCCTAAGCAGAATTACCGATTGGGAAGACAGGAGTACTTGTGTTTTGTTTGGGGATGGAGCAGGTTCTGTTATTTTGCAGCCTCATGAGAATTCAAAAGGGTTTATGGCTGTAAATTTACTATCCAATGGTGATGGAGCTGAGCATCTGATGGTACCGGCAGGTGGGTCAAGAATGCCGGCCAATGATAACACCGTGAAGAATAAGAAACATTTTGTCCATATGAATGGAAATGAGGTCTTTAAATTTGCAGTGAATGTGGTGGAAGAAGTAACTTTTTCACTTTTAAATCAGGCCGGGTTAAAAGCTGAAGATTTGACATATTTATTTTTACATCAGGCAAATTTGCGTATCATTGAAGCAGCTAGGAAAAAACTTGGAGTGGAGAAAGAAAGGCTTCCTGTTAATATTGAGCGTTTTGGGAACATGTCGGCGGCATCTATTCCTGTTTCCTTGCACGAAGTAGTAAATTCGGGTAACTTGAACAGAGGTGATTTGATAGCGATGGTTGCTTTTGGTGCAGGGTTGACATGTGGTGGAGTACTTTTAGAATGGTAAAATAAAATATTTTCGATCAGGAATATTTATTGCATGTTAAGGGTAATAATCAGCTGTAGGTATTATAATATTTGCCTTGGAGGCATTATAAATGAAAAAAACAGCTTTTTTGTTTCCAGGTCAAGGGGCACAGTTCCCAGGCATGGGAAAAGATTTTTATGACAATTTTGAAGCTGCCCGAGAAGTTTTCCATCGGGGCAACAAAGCAATGGATTTCGATATTCTGAGCATTATATTCGAAGGTAGTGAGGAGGACCTGGTTCAAACAGAAGTAACTCAGCCAGCGGTATTATTAACCAGCCTGGCTATTTACGAGGTGCTCAAAGAAAATGACATCCGACCGCAAGTGGTGGCAGGTTTGAGCTTAGGAGAATACAGTGCGTTGGTAGCTGCCGGTGCATTAAGCCTTGAAGAAGCTTTGCCTCTGGTTCAAAAGAGAGGTTTGTTTATGCAAGAAGCTGTTCCTGCTGGAAAGGGAACCATGGCTGCCATTATAGGTCTGGAACGTGATAGAGTAGAAGAGGTTTGTGAGGAAGCTGCTTTTAAAGGGGTAGTTCAACCGGCAAATTATAATTGTCCCGGGCAGATTGTTATTTCCGGTGAGGTAAACGCAGTAAATGAAGCCATGGAAAAAGCCCGGGAAAAAGGTGCTGGCAAAATTATTGAATTAAAGGTTAGTGCCCCATTTCACTGCAGCCTCATGGAACCTGCTGCAGAAAAACTTTTTCCCGAGTTGAAAAAAGTGCAGTTAAATAAAGCACAATTGCCGGTAGTATCCAATGTTTCTGCCGAAAATACTACAGAGCCGGAAGCTATTAGAAAAGCTCTTATTCAACAGGTTAGTAATGCGGTTAAATGGGAGGATTCTATAAATAATATGATTAATAGTGGAGTGGAAAATTTTTTGGAAGTAGGGCCGGGGAAGGTGTTGACTGGATTTATGAAAAAAATATCGCGGAATGTAAAGACTTTCCCTGTGGAAACTTTTGATGCTTATCGTAAAGTAGAAGAAAGTTTGCTTAATGATGGGGGGGGATAATTTATGTATGATTTGAGTGGCAAAGTTGCTTTGATTACAGGAGCATCAAGAGGAATCGGCAGGGAGATCTCGCTGACTTTTGCTCGTGCCGGCGCTGCTGTAGCCATTAATTATCAGAGAAACGGGGAAGCAGCCCGGGAAGTTCTGGACAAGGTTAAAGCTGAGGGTGGTAAGGGTATGATGATTCAGGGAGATGTTGCTCAAAAAGATGATTGCAATAAAATGGTCAAGGAAACCGTTGATAATTTGGGAAGAATTGATATACTAATTAATAATGCGGGTATTACCAGGGATAATATTTTGGCTCGGATGAAACCTGAAGAATGGGAAGAGGTGATTCAGACCAACCTGAACGGGGTTTTTAACTGTTGTCAGGCAGTGATCCGGCCATTTTTAAAGCAAAAAAGCGGACGCATTGTGAACATGGCTTCAATAGCTGGTATTTACGGCAATAGCGGTCAGGCAAATTATGCATCTTCAAAGGCAGGGGTTATTGCATTTACCAAGACTTTGTCCAAAGAGCTAGGCTCAAGAGGAATAACGGTTAACGCTGTTGCCCCAGGGCTGATTGAAACTGAAATGACTTCTGAGCTGGGGGAGGCAACCCTAGAAGATAACATAAACAAGATTCCTCTTGGGCGCTTGGGAAAGCCAGAGGAAGTGGCGGCTGCTGTATTGTTTCTGGTAGCTGCCGGCGAATATATTACAGGCCAGGTACTCGCCGTTGATGGCGGACTTACCTTATAAACAATGCTGGAGAAAGGGGGTGAGCTGATGGACGTTCTGGAAAAAGTAAAAGAGATAATATCTGAGCAGTTGGAAATTAGCCTCGAAAATATTGATTCTGGTTCCACTTTTGAAGAAATGGATGCCGATTCTCTTGATCTGGTGGAATTAGTTATGGCCTTGGAAGAAGAATTCGGCATAGAGATCAGTGATGAAGAAATTGAAAATATCAAGTCTGTGGGTGACGTTGTGGAGCATATTCAATCTCGAACATAGCTCTTAATATATACATAAGTGCATTTAAAAACCATACCGGTTTAAATTTTCATTTTAATGATTACGTATTTACGGTATGGATCGGCGAGGTGTAATAGTTGGAAAGAAGAGTAGTCATTACCGGATTGGGAGTAATTTCTCCTATAGGGAATGACGTAAAAACTTTTTGGGAATCTCTCCTTGAAGGGCAAAGCGGAATAAGTACTTTAACCCGCTTTGATGCTTCCGCGTTTTCTTCCCAATTGGCTGCGGAAGTTAAGGATTTTGATCCTTCCCACCACATGGAAAAAAAGGAAGCTAAGAAATTGGATCGCTATTCCTGGTATGCCATAGCAGCTGCAATGGAAGCATGGCGGGATTCCGGGCTTAGCGATAATTGTTATTATGATCGGGATAATATAGGCGTTTCTGTTGGCTCCGGAATCGGTGGAATTGAGACTTTGGAGGATCAGATCAGAGTTTTGATGGAGAAGGGTCCTCGCCGCATAAGCCCCTTTATGGTGCCCATGTTAATTGCTAATATGGCTGCTGGTTATATTTCTATTATGCTGGATGTGAAAGGGCCGAATACGACACCGGTAACTGCTTGTGCTACTTCTACTCATTCTATAGGTGACTCTTATCGAATTGTTCAAAGAGGAGATGCGGATTGTATGCTGGCTGGAGGAGCTGAAGCTGCTATTTCCCCCGTTGCCTATGGAGGATTTTGTTCCGCGCGGGCTATGTCTACACGTAATGATGAACCCTTAAAGGCTTCCAGGCCGTTTGATGCTCAAAGGGACGGTTTCATCATAGGAGAAGGTGCGGGCATAGTTGTGCTGGAAACACTTGAATCGGCGTTGGAAAGAGGGGCTAAAATTTATGGCGAAGTTATGGGGTATGGGATGTCTGGCGACGCATATCATATTACAGCTCCTGATCCTAATGGACGAGGAGCTTACTTGTGTATGAGCAGGGCTCTCAATGATGGGGGAATTAATCCCACAGAAATAGATTATATTAATGCCCACGGAACATCTACCCCGCACAACGATAAAATAGAAACAATGGCTATTAAAGAATTACTGGGAGAGCATGCTTACAAAATTGCAGTAAGTTCAAACAAGTCCATGATTGGACATCTACTTGGGGCAGCCGGGGGAGTGGAACTCGTCTCGACAATGCTTACCTTGAAAAATCAGGTTATTCCTCCCACAGTAAATTATGAAGAAGAAGATCCTGAATGTGATCTGGATTATGTGGGAAATGAAGCTAGATCTGCCAAGGTCGATGTGGCCATTTCCAATTCTTTTGGGTTTGGAGGCACCAATTCATGCCTGGCTGTTAAGCGATGGGAAGAGTAGAGTTTAATGGGGGATTTAAATAAGTTGCAGAATTCGGAAATCCTATTAAAAAATTTGGGATGGAGATATCAAAATCTAGGTTTATACGAACAAGCTTTAACTCATTCTTCCTATGCTCATGAGAATGGGAACAAGTATGCTCATAATGAAAGGCTGGAGTTTTTAGGGGATGCTGTCCTGGAGCTAATAATTAGTGATTTTCTTTATCGAGAATATGCTCAGTTGCCGGAAGGTAAATTGACTAAACTGCGATCTGAAATTGTTTGTGAAGCTTCTCTAGTGCAGGTAGCTTTCAGGTTGAATATAGGTGATTATATGTATTTGGGTAAAGGAGAAGCTTTTCATGGCGGCGCTAGCAGACCTTCTCTGCTGGCAGATGCAGTAGAAGCTTTAATTGGAGCAAATTATCTTGATAATGGATTTGAAAGCTGTTATCAGTATGTGATGAATCTGTTTAAACCGTTACTGCATGTTTTGGAAGTTGGTGGAATTCAAAGGGATTACAAAACATTACTGCAGGAGTTTTCCCAGGCTCGTTACGGGGAAACTCCTGCTTATCAAATTATAGACGATAGTGGCCCTGATCACGATAAGAATTTTGTAGCTAGGGTTACGATTGGGGATAAGTTTATAGAAACCGGAGAAGGAAAAAGTAAAAAAGAAGCTGAGCAAGCTGCGGCAAAAAAGGCTTGGAATAATATATTATAAAAATTACCAGTCAAACTCATTTTCTTTAGCGCAATTTTCCCCTTGAAGTAGAAGGAATTGGGAATTTTTTTAAGAAATATTATATAGTGAATAAGATAAAAATGACAGTATATAAAAGGAGTTGGAAATGGAAATAATTAAGGTGTCTTCAAATTCACAACCCAAATCGTTAGCAGGGGCAATTTCTTACGCCCTTCAGGAGGAAGAAAGGGTAACGTTGCAGGCTATTGGAGCTGGGGCAGTTAATCAGGCTATTAAAGGTATTGCTATTGCCCGTGGTTATATGGCTCCAAATGGAATCAGCCTTGTTACATATCCTGAATTTACAGAAATAGAAGTAGACTCACAGCCCAAAACGGCGATCAGGTTTACAGTGGAGCCACGTTAAAAATCTACTTAAGCTGAAAACATTTATCGCCTTGAATCCTGTGTTGTGTATTGCGAACTAACCTGGAGAGTATGCAGGTTTTATTTATTTAGGGGGAGTTTTAAAATTGCTTTTACGAAAGATGACTATTTATGGGTTTAAATCATTTGCGGAAAAAACAACCTTTGATTTTTCCCAAAAGATGACAGCTATTATTGGGCCAAATGGTTGTGGTAAAAGCAATGTTATTGATGCTGTAAGATGGGTTCTGGGAGAGCAAAGCGTTAAAACCCTTCGCGGAGGTAAAATGGAAGATGTAATATTTTCGGGTTGTGAAAAGCGCAAACCTCTAAACTTTGCAGAAGTGAGCCTCTTTTTTGATGATGTGCAACAAAACCTAAATTTTGATTATAAAGAAATTCAGGTTACCCGTCGTCTTTACCGTTCCGGGGAGAGTGAGTATTATATCAATAAATCTTCATGCCGCCTGAAGGATATACACGAGCTTTTTATGGATACCGGAGTTGGAAAGGAAGTATATTCAATAGTAGGTCAAAACAGAGTTGAAGAGATTGTTTCGGCTAAGCCGGAAGAAAGACGTGAACTTTTGGAAGAAGCTGCAGGTGTATTAAAATACAAGACGAGAAAAAAAGAAGCCTGGCGCAGATTGGAAGAGATGAGGGCTAACGCCCAGCGGGTGGGAGATCTTATTTATGAACTGGAAAATCAGCTAGGACCTGTGGAAAAACAAGCTGAAGTTGCCCGGCAATATCAAAGTTTAAAAAAAGAACTCCGGGAAAAAGAAAAGCTAATTTTAAGTCACCGCCTTCACTTGCAAAAAGATTCTTTGGATCAAATATATAGTAAATTATCTGAAGTTGACCGTGAAAAATTAGAGACTTCGGCTCAAATAACCCAAACTGATAACACTCTTGAAGAGCTCAAAAATGAGGAACAAGATTTAAGTGAGCAAAAAAAGAATCTGGAGAAAAAACTCAATAGTTTTGAGTATGAAAAAGAACAACGTGAGTCTAAAATTAACTTGCTTACGGAGAAGATAAATAACATAAAAAGACAGCAGGAAGACAGAAGTCAAAAAATTAGGGATTTAAAGTCTCGCAAAGAGGTGTTAAAAGATGAACTACATAATTGCCAGCAGAAAATTTCAGAAAGCGAAGATAAGCTAACCGAAACCGGGCAAGAAATAAGCCGTTTAAAAGATAAGAAGGAAAATATCCAAAATGAAGATTCACTGGTTAACCTGGAAAATATGCAAGAAGAACTCACCGCCGCTATCTCACATCAAGAAGTATTAGCGTCTAATCTGCAAGAAATAGAAAAACAAGCCCAAGAGCTGGAAGAAAAAATTGCCCGGCGAAAAAATGAATCCTGGAAACAAGAAGACAAATTAGAAGAGTTAGAGAATAGAATAGAAGATTTAAAAAAGCAAAAAGAAGAAAAGCAAAATTCATTGCACAAGTTAGAAGGAGAAAAACGTGATAATGGTTCTGCCTTGCAAGAAATAGCACTAAAAAAAGAAGAGATAAACGAAAAATTAAATTCAGTTAAAGAGAAACTATCTTCGGAAAATAACCGCCTGTGGTTATTGAAAAAGATGGATTATGAAAAGTCTTCAATGGAAAAAGGCGCAGAGTCATTATTAAATAATAAAGAGAATTTATCCGGGCTACTTTCTTCTTTGTTTACAGTAATAAAGGCATCACCTGAAATTAAACCAGCTCTGGAAGCAGCATTGGGAGAAAAGTTTTTTGGTGTTGTTGCGGCAGATGAAAATAGTGCTGCCCGAGCAGTGGAATATCTTCACCAAAATCAGAGTGGATGGGCAAATATTATTCCTATTAGTACTTATAGAGAAAACTTGAAACCAGATCAAAAGGAATTAAGCAACATAGGCAATTACCCTGGAGTAAGAGGAACAGCATTTGATCTGGTGGAAGTCCATGAATCGTATGAAGATCTGGTGCGTGCATTGCTGGCAAATGTTGTTGTGGCTGAAGATCTGGAATTTGCTTTAAAAATTGCCCGTAAATTTAATTATTCCATTTATGCTGTTACTTTGAAGGGCGAGGCTGTTTATCCAGGGGGGATAATTCGAGGCGGAGAAGATGAAGCAACCAGACGTTGGGATGTAGAGGCAGAAATACAACAGTTGGAAGCAAAAGTAGAAGAATTGCAATCTGAAAAAAAACAGCTAGAAATAGAGCTGGGGAATAAAGCTAAACAGGAGAAG
The DNA here is from genome assembly GCA_003554535.1 of Syntrophomonadaceae bacterium. The sequence continues at coordinate 7,550 of PWGT01000194.1, forward strand.
GAGCTTAAGGATAAGGATAAAAATATGCAAAAACAACTTGGCAGAATACAAGGCGAAATGCGGGAAGTAACTCAAGAAATTTCTTTGCAAGAAAAAGAGAGAGAGCATGCCGAGGAAAACCTGGACAAACTTAATGAATCCATAGAAGACTTTGTAGCTGAAAAAAAGGAACTTTTGCATATGAAAGACAAACGATCCAAGGAGTTGGTGGAAGCCAAGTCAAATCGCAGCGAGTTGGAAAATAATCTGGAAAAGCAGAGAGAGAAATATAAACATTTATTGGAAGAAAAAAATGAGTTGTCTAACCTTTTGAGCAGGCAGCAAATTGAGTACAATAAACTTGACCACGAGATCACCAATTTGCGAGAAAAGGTGGATAAGGCTAACCGGGAAATGGAAGATATAAATGAAAAAGTGGAAGTTCTCAATAAAGAGTGGGAGAATGCAAATGAAACCTTGCAGGAGCTTGAAGAAGAAAAAGAAAAGCTCCAGAATAATATTGAAGAGTTAGCTGCAGAAAACAAAGAGGTAAGCATGTCTTATGAGGAAATAAAGAAAATATTCACCGAGAAACAGGCTGAAATAACGGAAGTGGAAAAAAACATTCAACGATTGAAAAATAAGTTGAATAGAACGGAAAAGAAAGAACACCAGTTAGAACTGGAAAGAACCAGGATGCAAACCGAGGAAGAGCATCACTTGAGTGTATTCAAGGAAAAATTTGGCGAAGATTTTATACCAGAAGAAGCTCCACCTGATGTTAATGAGGATGAATTGGAAAATATAATCAAGGAGATACAAGAAAAAATTGATTACCTTGGCCCGGTGAGGTTGGGCGCTATAGAAGAAATGGAACGAATTCAAGAGAGATTATCATTTTTATGTTCCCAGCAAGAGGATCTAGAAAGCGGTGAATATTCTTTGCAGCAGATATTGTCTGAAATTGATGAGAGAATTAAAACCCAATTTCAGGAAGCATTGTCTGAGATTGCAGCTAACTTTCAAGAGACATTTTATGAGCTTTTTGGTGGAGGAGAAGCTCTATTAAAGCTTTCTGATGAGGAACAAGTTCTGGATTCGGGAATTGATATTATAGTTCAGCCGCCGGGAAAGAAACTGAAAAATATTTCTTTGCTTTCGGCGGGAGAAAAGGCATTGACTGCTATAGCTTTATTGTTCGCCATTTTTGAATTCAAACCAGCGCCATTTTATTTTTTGGATGAAATTGAATCTTCTCTGGATGATAATAATCTGATCAAATTTAACGAGTTTATGGAAAAAGCGGCTGTCAAATCTCAATTTATCTTAGTAACCCACCGTCGTAGAACTATGGAAAATGCTGACATCGTTTACGGTGTAACTATGCCTGAATCTGGTGTTTCTCGATTGGTTTCAGTTAAACTTGATGACGATAAAAGGAGTACTCAATCAGCTTAAAATAAACAAATTTTATAGGGAACAATACAAAATATTAGGTATAGGAGAAATATTTTATGAGCATGCTGGAAAAATTCAAGCAAGGACTGGCAAAAAGCAGGGACAGTTTTGTCCATGGTGTAGGAGGTATATTTAAGGGCAAAGAAATAAACGAAGAATTCTATGAAGAGCTAGAAGAAAGCTTGATCATGAGTGACGTGGGAGCGGAGGCTTCTATGAATATTATTGAGGAATTAAGACAAGAAGTTCAGAAAAAAAAGATCAGTGATACCATGGAAGTTAAAAAGGTGCTAATGCAGAAGATTGCTGATAGGCTAAGAAATGAAGAAATAAGCAGCGAAGATTCGATTGATTCGCCTCGGGTTATTCTAATAGTAGGTGTAAATGGATCTGGAAAAACTACTACCATTGGGAAATTGGCCCGGAGATGGATAAATGATCAAAAAAAGGTTATGATAGTAGCTGGCGATACATTTCGAGCTGCTGCTATTGAACAGCTGGAAATTTGGGGTAGCCGGGTAGGGGCAGAAGTGATCAAACAGCAAGCCGGCTCTGATCCTTCTTCAGTATATTTTGATGCTCTGCATGCTGCTACTTCCAGGAATATAGATGTGGTGATTGGAGATACAGCAGGAAGGTTACACACCAAGGTAAATTTAATGGAAGAGCTTAAAAAAATTCATCGGGTAACTGGAAAGGTAAAGGATGGTGCACCACATGAAATATTGCTAGTCATTGACGCAACAACAGGGCAAAATGGATTGGCCCAGGCACAAAAATTTAGTGAAGCGATTCCCGTAAGTGGAATTGTGTTAACTAAGTTAGATGGCACTGCCAAAGGAGGTATTGTTGTAGCTATTAAGGAGCAACTCGGCCTTCCTATTAAATATGTAGGGTTGGGAGAAAGTATTGATGATCTGGAGCCGTTTGATCCACAACTTTTTGTCCAGGCTTTGCTGGGAGACGAAGATGAAAATTAAGGGTTTGCAAAGAAACAATAATTAATATAAAATGGGTGCGGAAAGTAACAGTGGTATTGATTCCGCTGCTTTTTTTGTGTAAAATAAACTGTAAAGTTAAAAAGCTTGACAGGTGTGATTATGCTAGAGCAACTGGAAAGAATAACATATTTATATGATATCTACAGCAAGCTATTAACTGATAAACAGCAGCAGGCTTTGCAAATGTACTATTTTGATAATTTTTCTTTGGGTGAAATCGCCGGAGAATACAATATTAGCAGGCAAGGGGTTTATGATCTTTTGCGCCGTGCCTTGGAATCTTTGGAGCATATGGAAGAGATTATGCAGCTTTATGCGAGTTATATTTACAGAAAGAAAAAATTGGAAGAGGCTTGGGATATAGTTGTTAAAACAGAGTTAAAAAATACAGATATGCAAGATTTAAAACACTTAATTTCCGAGCTTATTGAAGATAACGAAGCTTGACTTGAAAGGTGTGATTATGTTGTTCGATTCTCTTTCGGAAAAAATCCAAAATACCTTTAAAAAGTTAAAAGGAAAAGGGAAATTAACTGAAAAAGATGTGGAAGCAGCTCTGCGGGAGATAAGAATTGCTTTGTTGGAGGCAGATGTTAACTTTAAAGTGGTTAAAAAATTGGTTGCGTCCGTAAAAGAGCGTGCAATTGGTCATGAAGTGTTGGAGAGTTTGACTCCGGCTCAACAAGTAATCAAAATTGTCAGAGAAGAACTTACTGCAATGCTTGAGCAGGAGGAAAACAAGATAAATTTGTCAACTTCCCATTCTCCTTCTGTAGTATTGCTAGCTGGTTTGCAGGGTGCAGGTAAGACCACTACTGCGGTTAAACTTGCTAATTACCTTCATGGGAAAGGAAATAATCCTCTACTGGCTGCAGCTGATTTGCAAAGGCCGGGAGCAGTGGAGCAGTTGCAAATATATGCGGGGGAAGCTTCACTGCCAGTTTATACCGAAGGGAGTTCTTCCCTGGAGATTAGCCAGAATGCAGTAGATTATGCGCGAGGCAAGGGGCATGATCTTGTAATTGTGGATACTACCGGTAGGCTCCATGTGGTAGAAGAATTGATGGATGAACTGAATAATTTGAAAGAGACACTTAATCCGGAAGAAGTTGTTTTGGTAGTTGACTCCATGACCGGCCAGGATGCAGTTAATATAGCAGAGGATTTTAATAGAAAAGTAGGTCTTACGGGAGTAATACTTACCAAACTCGATGGTGATACCCGTGGGGGTGCAGCCCTTTCGGTTAAGTCTGTAACAGGTTGCCCCATTAAATTTGTGGGGATGGGAGAAAAAATGGATGCCCTGGAGCCTTTCCATCCGGATCGCATGGTCAAACGAATTTTGGGCATGGGCGATGTGCTCTCTTTTATTGAAAAGGCTGAGGCAAGTATGGATAAGGAAAAAACAGTGGAGCTAGAAAAGAAGCTCCGCAATCAGGAATTCACTCTGGAAGATTTCAAAGAGCAGTTGGTCCAGGTTAAGAAAATGGGCTCCCTGGAAGAAATTATGGAAATGCTTCCAGATGGTGCTGGAATTCCCAAAGAGGTAAAGGAGTTGTCTTTGGGAGAAGAACAATTAGTTGTTACCGAAGCCATTATAAATTCTATGACCAAGGAGGAACGGATAAAGCCCGATATTATAAATAGTAGCCGGCGCAAGCGAATAGCAAAAGGTAGTGGGACTACTGTGCAAGATGTAAACCGGCTTTTGAAGCAATTTAATCAGATGAATAAAATGATGAAAAAGATGGGCAATATGGATAAAAAGAAAGCTAAAAAGATGAAAGGTATGAAAGGGTTTCCTTTTATGCAATAATAGAACAACTACGGGACCAGGCGGTAATTTGCTATATGGTTATAATATCATTGGCCTGGAGCTTGGTAGTTGATTAAAGTAAAGGAGGTGCAAGGATTGGCAGTTCGCATACGTTTAAAAAGGATTGGGGCTAAGAAAAAGCCTTATTACAGGATTGTAGTTGCTGATTCTAATTCCCCCCGCGATGGAAGATTCATCGAGGAAATTGGGTATTACAATCCCAATACTGATCCCAACACGGTTGTAGTGAATGAAGAAAAAGTTCAGAAGTGGATTTCTGAAGGAGCTAAGCCATCTGAACGGGTAAAAACCTTATTGTCAAAAGCAGGAATAACTAATTAAACAAGGGGGGGTACTATGCAGGAATTACTGGAATATATCGCCAAAGAATTGGTAGATAATCCGGAAGCAGTTGATGTAAGGCAGGTAGAAGGTGAAAAGTCAATTATTTTAGAATTACGAGTAGCTCCCGAAGACATGGGTAAGGTAATTGGAAAGCAAGGACGAATTGCAAAGGCAATTAGAACCGTGGTGGGAGCAGCCGCCATTAAAGAGAATAAGAGGGTTATGGTGGAGATTATGCAGTAAGCCTTTTTTTCAGTGTATTCTAACAGCAATTCCTTTAAAGGCTTTATTGCCTTTAGCAATTACAGTTTAATTAAAAGAGGGAATATGCCTATGAGCGAAAAGTTAATAAATATCGGTAAGGTTGTTTCTGCTCATGGTGTTAAAGGCGAGGTAAAGGTATGGCCTCATTCTGATTTTTTGGAGCGTTGTTATCGTTTAAGAACAGTGCGTATAGAAGATAGTGGCGACACGAGGATCTACAGGGTGGAAAAAGTCCGCCTGCACGGCAATATGTGGATAATTAAATTTCAGGATACTGATAGCCGGGAAGAAGCTTCCCGGCTTAAAGGTTGCAGGCTCTATATTATGCCAGAAGAAAGGGAGCCTTTGCCTCCTGGACATTATTATTATGATGATATAGAGGGATTACAAGTTTACGATTTAGAAGGTAACTACTTGGGAAAAGTAAATGAGGTTATTCCCGGTGGAGGTCATGACATATACTCCGTAAAAAGAGTTGATGGGGGTAAAGATCCTCTGCTCGTTCCAGCTACCAAGAACATAGTCAGAAAGATTGATACGGAAGAAGGCCATTTGGAAGTTGATTTGCCTGAAGGGCTTACGGATTTGTGAACTGAGGGGGCGGAAAAGAATATGCAACTGGATATTGTGACTCTTTTCCCGGCAATGTTTAAAGGCCCTTTTGATGAAAGTATGATCAAAAAAGCCGTTGATAAAGAACTGGTTGAGATTAACATTGTTGATTTAAGGGATTATGCTGAGGATAAACACCGGCAGGTGGATGATTACCCTTATGGTGGCGGCAAAGGTATGGTTTTGAAACCGGAGCCTATTTTTAAATGTATTGAGGATCTGGTTTCAAATTCTCATGGTTCGAGCCGGGTAATTCTATTAACTCCTCAGGGAGATGTGTTAAACCAGGGAAAAGCAATTGAACTTTCTAGTTGTGAACATCTGGTATTATTGTGTGGTCATTATGAAGGAGTTGACGAGCGGGTTAGAGAATACTTGATAAATGAAGAACTCTCCATAGGAGATTATGTGCTCACCGGCGGAGAACTTCCTGCTATGGTGCTTACAGATGCAGTAGTGAGACTTTTGCCCGGCCTTCTGGATGAAGAAGCAGTAAACGAAGAATCTTTTACGGATGGAATGCTGGAGTATCCCCAGTATACTCGCCCTGCTGATTTTAGAGGTTATCAAGTTCCGGAAGTTCTTTTATCCGGCAATCATGCTCACATTAAGCAATGGCGCAAAGAACAATCAGAAAAAAGAACTTCAAGCCGCCGGCCGGATTTATACAATCAAAAATTAAGGGAAGATTAGGAATATAATTTGACTCTCTTAGATTAAGTTTTATAATATTAAGTTGAGAAAAATAGTAATGGCTTGATATAGTTTTTCTTGCTTGTAAAAGGAAAACTGTTGTGCTATAATATCTCATGTTGTAAACGGTGAAAAAGTAATTGAGAAGTAGAGGAGGATATTTAAAATGAGCATTATGGAAGCAGTTGAACATAAACATTTGCGGAAAGATTTGCCTTCTTTTTCTACTGGCGACCGGGTCCGAGTCCATGTAAAAGTTGTGGAAGGAAATAGAGAAAGAACACAGGCATTTGAAGGTTATGTGATTCGTAAACGAGGACAGGGAACAAAAGAGACATTTACAGTTCGCAGGGTATCTTTCGGTGTTGGTATTGAAAGGATATTTCCCCTTCATTCGCCGATGATCTCACATGTTGAAGTAGTAAGAAGAGGAGCAGTACGGCGTTCCCGTCTTTACTATCTGCGTAAGTTAACCGGCAAGAAAACTCGTATCAAGGAAAAGAGGTAACTTGATACCTTTTTATAGTGCTAGCTAAAGGACTGTTCTACAGGCAGTCCTTTTTTAAATAGTAATATATTTCAGAGAGGGAGTAAGGAAAAGTGCTTCAAGAAGTATGGGAATGGGTCCGTTCAATAATAATTGCTATTATATTGGCTTTACTGTTTCGCATGTTTTTAGTGGAGCATTTTTTAGTTGATGGCCAATCAATGTATCCTACACTTCAAGATAATGAGCGAATAATAGTCAATAAACTTGTTTATCGCTTGCAGGAGCCCGAGTACGGTGAAATAATAGTTTTTGAATACCAGGATAACCGTGATTTTATTAAGAGAGTAGTAGGGGAAGAAGGCGATAAGATCAAAATAGATGACAACCAGTTATATGTTAATAGCAATAGGGTAGAAGAGCCATATATAAAGAAAAACTCAGTTGAAGATTATGGGCCGGTTACTGTACCCGAGGATCACTATTTTGTTCTGGGAGATAACAGGGCTAATAGCCGGGATAGCAGATATGATGATGTAGGTCATGTTTCAATGGAAGAAATTAAAGGACGTGCTGCAGTTGTGTTTTGGCCACTTGACAGAGCCCGTTTCATTGAATAGGGGTGTTCTTAGCCATGAAGAAGGGCAAGTCTATGCAAAATTCTCCTACGGTGGTCAATGAAGTAAGATCATTGATTAAAGCAGTGGACCTGGTGCTGGAAGTATTGGATGCCAGAGCGCCACAAAGTACCCGCAACCCTTTTATAAAAGATTTAATCCATACAAGTAGAAACCTTGTTCTCTTAAATAAAGCGGACCTGGCAGAAAAAGAAGTCACTTCTTCCTGGATAGAGTATTTACAGGATGAAGGTTTTAAAGCTACTTTATTTCACAATCAGTTGCCCTCGCGGGATATTCTAAACTTTCTAACTCAGGTAGTTCCTAAACCCCAAAAAGAAAAATTTAAGAGGCCTCCGCGTATAATGGTTTTGGGTGTTCCCAATGTGGGAAAATCAAGTGTGGTTAATGCCTTGTTGCAGCGTAAATCAGCACGTACGGGAGATAAAGCGGGTATTACCAGGGGTAAACAATGGATTAGGATTAAACCCGGTTTGGATCTGCTGGATACTCCAGGGCTGGTGCAACCTTTCATTAATGAACAAACCTATACCCGGATATCTGCTTTAGGAGTTCTACCCGAATCTCAGGTAGAACCTGTGGAGGTAGCGGAATGGCTTATTAATTTTTTGTTTTACAGGCAGATCAGTGAACGATTGGAGGAAAGATACGGGGAAAAATTAGAAGGTAGATCCGATCCGGAAGAAATTTTAGTAATGATAGGAAAAAAAAGAGGATGCTTGCTAGGTGGGGGAGAAGTAGATATTCACCAGGCAGCAAGTATTTTATTGAAGGATTTCCGAGAAGGACGCCTTGGGCCTATTTCAATAGAAAAACCCGGCGAGGATGATAATGTAGGCAGTGATGAAGATGCAGAAGAAGAACGTAGTTAAGAGTATAACTAAGGAGACATAACATGAAAAAACCGTCTATTTCTAAAGTTAAGGAAATGTTGGAGAATGGTTCTGTTGACGATGAACTTTTAGAATCTCTTAAAAAAGATTCCCGTAAAGGTATTCAGGAGTTGATCCAAAAATATTACCGCCAGAAAGAAAGAACTTTTCGGGAAAAGGAAAGGTTGCAAGAGTTAAAAAAGTATGAAATGGAACTTGCCTCCCGGGGATACCATAAAATTGCCGGTATTGATGAAGCTGGCAGGGGACCTTTAGCGGGGCCAGTGGTTGCAGCTGCCGTAATACTGCCTCCGGAAGTTGAACTGGAAGGGTTGAATGACTCTAAAAAAATTGGAAGAGTAAAAAGAAAGCAGATTTTTGAGCAAATTAAAGAGTCTGCTCTAGCTATAGGTATTGGCAAAGTTGAACCTGCTTACATAGATGAAATAAATATTCATCAAGCTTCTTTGCTGGCAATGCGTAATGCCATGGAGGAATTATTTATACCACCTGAGTATATTCTTGTTGATGGCTATGCTATCCCCGAAATATCTTGTCCGCAGAAAGCTTTAAAGCATGGTGACTCTATCTCCTTTTCCATAGCTGCGGCTTCAATAGTTGCCAAAGTTACCCGGGATCAAATAATGGAAAAGATAGACGCCCAATATCCTCAATATGGTTTTGCTTCTCATAAAGGTTACGGAACTGAGGCTCACCGTCGTGCTATCGAGATTCATGGCGTTTCACCTGTACATAGAAAAACTTTTACCCACAATCTCTCCTAAAAAAGGTGTCTCATGAGAAAAGAAATTCCTAATAAAAAAACAAGAGGTAATAAGGGAGAAAAAATTGCAGCAGAGTATTTGGAAAAGCAAGGTTTTGTAATAGTATGTAGGAATTATCGCTGCCTTCTGGGAGAAATTGATCTGGTGGCCCGAGAAGGTAATTATCTGGTTTTTGTTGAAGTTAGAACTCGTTATTCAAAGCGTTTTGGCTCTCCGGCGGAATCAATTACCTCCCAAAAAGAAAAACGGTTGCGTAATTTAGCCAGTTATTATATAAAAAATGAAGTAGGTAGGGAACTTCCCTGTCGTTTTGATCTGGTGGGTATCGAAAACCGGGGTGGTTCAGTTAAAATTGAACATATCAAGGGATTATTTGCATGAAAAGCGATGAATTCTATGGGCAGGAGGTGGCAGATTTGATCTATGTGGCAGTTGTCGGCGGTGGAGAGAGCGATAATGAGTTACTCCATCAGGCCGAAATTACAGGCAAGGAAATTGCCAGACGAGGAGCAGTCCTGGTTTGCGGAGGAGGTAGCGGGGTTATGGAGGCAGCTGCCCGTGGAGCCGCTATGGAAGGTGGACAAGCAATAGGAATTTTACCAGGAAACATTCCTCAAGCAGGTAACAAATACTTGACCGCTGCCATAGCCACTGGCCTGGGTGAAGCCAGGAATGCCGTTATTACCAGGAGCGCCCATGGAGTAGTGGCAGTTAACGGGGAATATGGAACTTTGTCTGAAATTGCCCTGGCTTTAAAGATGAATAAGCCTGTAGTGGGAATAAAAACCTGGAAACTTGAAGATCCTTATGGGGATAAGTCAAATATAATCTATGCCAGTAACGGAGATGAAGCAGTAAGTAAGATTATGAACCTGGTAAAGCACTAAATCGTTAGGGAGGTGTGCCATGAAGTATATTATAGTATTAGGAGATGGAATGGGAGATTATCCTTTGCCTGAATTGAATGGTAAAACACCATTACAAAAAGCTAATAAGCCGACCATGGACTTCCTTGCGTCATGGGGATTTGTGGGGAAGGCTCAAACTATACCAGAGGGTTTTCCGCCTGGCAGTGACATTGCCAATCTATCTGTGATGGGTTACAATCCGTCTGAATCTTATACTGGTCGCTCACCTCTTGAGGCTGCAAGTATAGGAGTGGATATGGGTGAGAATGATGTGTCTTTCCGCTGTAACCTGGTAACTCTTTCTGACCATTCTCCATATTCAGCCAAAAGGATGATAGATTACTGCTCAGATGAAATAACTACAGAAGAAGCTGAAGAACTTGTCGAAGAGCTCAATAAATATCTTTCCACGGAGGAAATTTCTTTTTACCGTGGTGTCAGTTATCGGCATCTGATGCTCTGGAGAGAAGGGCCCTCTAAATGGGAATTAACACCTCCACATGATATTCTGGGAGAGGTGATAAATGATTATCTGCCCAGGGGAGAAAATGAGAATAAACTATATAAAATTATGGAAAATAGCTATCAAATCCTAAATACGCATATGGTAAATGTAAATAGAGCATCAAAAGGCTTGAAACCAGCTAACTCTGCTTGGATTTGGGGTGATGGCAAAAAACCATTTTTCGTCCCCTTTAAGGAAAAATACGGGGTTAAAGGTGCAGTGATTTCGGCAGTGGATCTGATAAAAGGAATCGGTTATCTTGCGGAAATGGATGTCCTGGAAGTGGAAGGTGCTACGGGTAATATAAATACGAATTACACCGGAAAGGCTATGGCTGCCATAAATTCTCTAAAGGAAGGAAAAGATTTCGTCTATATACACGTGGAAGCGCCTGATGAATGTGGTCACAGATATGAAATAGAAAATAAAGTTAAGGCCATAGAAAACATAGATGCATTAATTATCAAGCCCATTAAAGAAAAACTTGATTCTGATGGTGAAGAGTATAAGATTATGGTATTGCCCGATCATTATACCCCTCTTTCCCTGCGAACCCATACCCGGGATGCAGTACCATTTGCTATTTACAACAGTAATAATTCCCATAGTGGAGATGGAAAGCGGTTTGATGAAGAGTATGCCCAAAAGACTGGCTTATATTTCGAGGAGGGTTATCAGTTAATGGATTATTTCCTTACAACGTAAGCATAAAGTTTAAATTTATTAAAAATTAAAACTTTAATCAATCTTTTGTTGACTTAACCTCGGTTCAAGGTTAGAATATATTTAATAAAAATTTCAAGGAGGTGCAACATGGAGAGCGTTTATAAGGTAATTGAAATCATTGGCACCAGTGAAAAGTCGTGGGAGGATGCGGCGAAAACAGCTATAGAAAGGGCATCACAATCTATACGGGACTTGAGAGTTGGAGAGGTTGTAGAGCAGGATCTGCGCATGGAAGAAGGAAAATTGTTTTATAGGATAAAGTTACGAGTGTCCTTTAAGTATCAAGATTAAGGGCATATTTTTTGGGCATAACATTTTGCGATAATAATTTAGTTTAAAATGCCAGTATACAATGTAGATATATGATTATTAATGGTTGTACCTCTAAAATATGATTGGTGATTACTTAATAATTGAACAATGCAGAAAAAAGTAGCAGTTTTAAC
>PWGT01000065.1 GCA_003554535.1 Syntrophomonadaceae bacterium
TCCAAAGTTTCTTCAGCACCTTCAGCTGTAAGCGTTACATCACTATCCTTTCCGCCGTCTTCGTAAGGTATATCCAATGTCACAGAAATGGTGTCCTCTTCCAATGCAGCGAGAGTCACTATTTCGGGTGTATGACTGTCGTACCAGTCTTCGTCGTCTTCCACTGTTATAGTATATGTATCTTCCATATTTCCAAGGTTCTTTATAACAAAGTCATATGTATGAGTCCCATGATCTTCTACCATGTCGTCTTCTGGAGCAGTAATCTCTACATTGTAAATAGTTGCTACATAATGAAGTTTGAATGAATCAGTGTCTTCTTCATTGCCTAATGCAGTTAGTTCAATGTTGTTCTCAACATCACCCGGTGCGTAAGGTATATCGACCTCTACAGTTATGATTTGTGATTCTAATGAATCCAGAGTAATTTCACTGTGGCTTACATCGACGACCCAGTCCTCCTCCTCGTCTATAGTTATGGTATACGTGTCCTCTATATTTCCGGTATTTTCGACTTCGAACTCATATGTATTTGTTCCGTTTAAACTTTGCTCGTCGTCGGTTGGTGCAGTTACTTCTACATCATAGTCAGGCTCGTAGTGAACTTGAAAATCATCAGAGTCCTCAACACTATTGGAGGATATTATGACTTCGCCGTGGCCATGGTTTTGTCCATCTTGGCTTGATATCAAAACAGCGTCTTGGTGTATGAAAGATCCTCCCCCTCCACCTGCTGCTTCGTCGCTGTTACTATCAGCATATGCTGCACCACCACCTGAATATCCTCCACCTCCACCTGCGGCACCCCAGCCTGTGCTTTGATCTGTTGCTCCACCACCACCGAATCCACCATCAGGATAGGAGCCACCGTCGCCTCCCAGACCACCATTTAAGAAAGAAAATCCACCGGAGTCTGCTTCAGATCCATCTCCACCATCTGTGTAGAATCCTCCACCTCCACCTGCTCTATTTCCTGTTCCGTCTCCACCGTCTCCACCTTCTCCTCCGTCGCTTGGACCTGCAGCACAGTTTGTACAAGCACCATCTTTACCCCAGGTTTCGGTATGACCATGGGCAATTTCTTGGTATGTTGTAGTGTCACCTAAACCATATCCACCCCCACCACCAGCTATAATTAATATATCATCCTCCGTGGTAGCTTCCTCCTTAACAACAAAAGTTCCACCTCCACCCGAAGGACCTTCATCATTTCCATCTGTAGTTCCTGGCTGCCCTGCTAAAATTTCTATGTTTTCGCCTTCTTCCAAGTAGAACTCGCCATGCATCTTTGCACCCAATCCTCCAATTCCTTCCCGTGAGCCCGTGCCTCCCTGTGCCCCGTATGCAGTTATGTTGTAGTATCCATCTTCAGGAACGGTCCATGTTTGTACATCACCCTCTCTACCTGTAGAGGTTGTAGTGAACACATCACCACCTTCACCTGTACCAGTGACCACCATCTCAATGTTCGTAGATTCTCCACCTTCCGTGTACGGAACATCAAGCCTGATTTCTACATTCTTGGATTCTAGTGGTTCTAAGGTTATAGTCTCGGTATGATGATCGTATACTACCCAGTTCTGTGTATCCGAGACATCTATACCGTATGTATCTTCTATGTTCCCTTTGTTGGTAATGATGAAATCGTAATAATGATCACCGCTTTCGTATATATTATCGTCCTCCGGAGCCTCCACCTCAACATCGTAGTCAGCCTCGTAAGTAAGATCGAACTCATGGTCATCGTAAGCACTGGCGTGGTCGGCTTCTAACCATACAGTACTAGTCTGCCCACCGTCTCCATAGTCTATAGTAAGTTCAACCTGTACATCCTCGGTCTGACCCGGATCAAGAACAACAGTCTCCGAATCATGGCTAACGTACCAGTAGTCATCCCCGGCATCCACCGTGTACTCAGTTCCCTCCACGTTTCCAGTATTCTCAATAGTGAAGTCGTAGGTATGGGTTCCATCCTCGTAAACCGTCTGGTCCGTTGGTCCAGTAACCTCAACATCGTAGTCCGCTTCCAGAGTTACATCAAAGCTGTCCGAGTCCGATACTGTATCATCTGTTTGACTCGTGGCCGTCAGCTCTATTTCAGTAGTTTCTCCCCCCGAATTGTCGGGAATATCTATGGTTACGGATACGGTTTCTGTTTGACCTGCACCTACTGTGAGATCATCGGAGTCCCATGTTACAAGCCAATCTTCTGTCTCAGTCAACGAAAGATTGTAGATATCCTCTGTATCACCTTCATTCTCTACGTCAAATGTGTAGGTATGTTCACCTGATTCTTGGACGTTATCGTTCCCGGGCGCAACAACATTTACTCCAAGTTCATCGAAGTTAGCCGTCACTTCTTTGCTTTCATTCATTTCTATATTACAGATGGGATTAGTTCCTTCACAGTCACCTTCCCAATGACTGAATGTCCACCCATCATCGGATTCCGCTTCTATGTCGTCGGTTTCGTCCTTGTCATATAAAACTATGTCCCCATCCTCCCTTTCTTCGCCATCTGCTATCACTATACCTTCGCCTTCTATATCTATTACCAGTTCGACCTGTGTTATTAGTTCCTCAATCTCTCCCTTTCCTGTAAGCGTCAACTCCTGGTATTCTTCTGAAGCCTTTTCGAAGAACCTGTCTCCCTGTGCTTGTGCGAAGTATTCGTAGGTTGCACCGGACACCAGGTTTGTTAGGTTGTGTGTGAAAGTGCCAGTGTTTTGCATGAGTTCTGGTTGTGTTTGCTTCCAATTTCCTGGCATCTTTCTTTCCGACCATGTTGCTCCTTGTATGTCACCGTGGTTTTCGTTGCCTGAGTGATCTTCTACTGTATCTCCACCTCCTTCTGTCATTGGCCAGTGTCCTACTAGTCCTCTGTCCACATGTTTTCCTGCTGCTAGTCCTCTTACCTCACTTTCTGATAGTGCTCGGTTGTAGAATCTAATATCGTCTAGTTTTCCATCTGTATAAAATGAAGGCCATCCTGGGTTATATCCTAATCCTAGAGATCCGCTTAATTCATAGTATTCTTCTACATCTGAATATGTGTTCTTTTCGTGTTTTTCTCCATTCATCCAGAATTCGACATGGGCGCCATTCTCATCAATATATGATTTACCAAGGACAAAAACCCATTCTCCCGTGGGCATAGAATTAGAATTGGCATAAATACTACTATCTCCTTCTCGTCTAGTTCTAAACTGGAAGTAGTCATTCCCGGGTAAATATCTAATTCCGAAGCGGTGATAATCTTGACCGAATATATATCCTTCTTCATCTATACCTTCGTCAAGATTCACCCATCCAGAAATAGTGTGCCCACTTGTTTTGTGGATTTTGGTATCAAAATCTGTCTCCACATAGTCTTCAGCATCTTTATCAAACTCCAATGCCGGTCTCTCTCTTCCTGTCCATTCTGAGCCTAATATGTATCCATGATTGTTGTTACCCGAGTAATCATGTGCAGTGTCTCCAGAGCCCTCGTCCATGGGCCAGTACCCGACTAGGTTTTGTTCTATGTGGTCGCCGTAGTAGAGACTTTCAACTTCATCTTCTTCTAATATCTTGTTATAGACCCTCACATCTTCTATTAACCCACCAAAGAAGTCATCTTCCCACCTATATACTCCAAAATCTATTTTACCACTTAGATCTAAGGATACACCGTCAGATGCATGTGTTTCTTCAATCTTTTTCTCCCCATCCACGTACCCCTTAACATCATATCCGTCGAAGGAGTAGACTATATGGTTCCATTCGCCCTCGGGTGCATCCATTACGTAATTTGCGGAACTGGGTGACCATATTCTGTTTCTTACCTGACCACTGCCGCTTGTGCTTATTAGATACTCATAGTCTCCGTTAAACATGTTTACGAGTCCGTCGTAACTGCCGTAGTTATCTCCTTTCATCCATAGACTTATAGTAAACGGTTCGTTTTCTCCATCTAGTTCAGCCAGTTTTTCGTTTTCTTCCCCTCTGACGTAATCCCCATGTCCATCAAAATCCAGTGCATGTCCTTCTTGAGTTCTGTACTGGAAGGATGCGTTTGCTTCGTCGTTCAGGCTCCCGAAGTGATGTATTTCTCCCTGTACTTCTGCTGTTTGGCTGGTTCTGTCCAGAGGAGGATGATGTGTCTCTACTTCAGGTAGCTCTACTTTATCTATCTGGAACGTTTCACTTCGTTCCACACTTTCAGTATTCCCGGCATTGTCTTCAGAGTAGTAGCATATTTCTATTTCACATAGCTCATCTTCTGGACAGGTTACGGTATCTGATATGGTGGGTGATCCGGAGTTGTCAAACTCGCCTTCAGGCGGACAGCTCTCTCCAACTTCGACCTCCTCCCAGTATGTAACCTCACAACCAGAATAATTGTCTTCACAACTTATATCATAGTCCACGTTCTGACTGATCCAGGTATGTCCATCGGGATTTATTATACTGGTCGGTGGAACAGTATCTACCAATACGGTTACATCATCCTCCCCTGTATTCCCTGCATTATCAGTAGCCCTGACCTCCAGATTCCTATCCCCGTCATCCAGGTTGTCGAACGTATGAGATGTATCTGAATCCGCTGATTCCCATGTTCCTCCATCCACCCTCA
>PWGT01000048.1 GCA_003554535.1 Syntrophomonadaceae bacterium
CGGATTCAGAATTGATAAATTCTTATATCTCAAATGATTCAGAAAGGCTAAAAGAGTATAGAGAATCTATAGAAAGGGTGCTTGAAATCATTGAAAGGATGGACATTGATAAAGATGATATCAAAGCTAGTTCAAAAGAAGGTAAGATGACGAAAGTAGAATTCATCAATCGCTTAAGATCTAGCTTACCCGAATCTGTAGTAGATTTTTTGGATGTAGCCACAAAAACAGGTACTGACGATATTTTCATGAATACGCTACTTGGTAGCGGGGGTGGTAATGATGGAAGGCTAAATTTTGGCAGTAATTATATGCAGTGTGTGTGGTTGTGTCTGCCCGATTTTGATGAGCAGAAAGATCTGAAAGGCAATTACAGAGGTTTTGACAGCGTTGAATCCCTGACGACTTCTCTTTTTAAAGAGGGCGAAAAAGGATACATTTCAAGTGATACTCCTGGTTTGTTTTCACCAGGTGGAGTCGGAGGACCGAACGCCTTCGAAGGATTTGAAGCAGACTCTCAAAGGAACCCTTGGGATTTTATACTCGCGATGGAGGGCATAACTCTCCTTGCAGGTTCTTTGAGCAGGAGACACGGTTCACAAGCGTCCGAAAGAGCATCATTTCCTTTCACGTGTAGATTATCGCCATCTGGCTCGGAATCACTCCTTTTATCTGAAGGGAGCAATCGAGAGATATGGATGCCATTGTGGGAAGATAAAGTAAAGATAAACGGTTTAACAACAGTTTTCCGTGAAGGCAGAGCCGAGGTCTCGGGTAGATTCGCTGAAGACGGTCTCGATTTTGCAAAAGCGGTCGCTTCACTCGGTGTGGATAGAGGTATATCTAAGTTTAAAAGATTTGGTATAATAAGAGATAGAATTGGACAAAATCACGCTGGAACCCAACTAGACTCTCTTAAAGTTCCTACGAGCCCAAGAGAAAATATCCGTTTGTTGGATGATCTGAATGAGTGGTTAGAACGGATAGATTGGAGTTTTAGCAATGATAGTATCGCAGAAAGATACAAACGTCACAAGGTCAAGATCGAAGACGCGATCTTCAATTACTGTAAGTACGGGGGCACACTGCGCCTTCAAGCGATCTTAAGGGCCGCGGGTAAAGCAGAAAGAGGGTTCGCCTCTGCTAGCGGAGAAGGACGGCCACGTCCACTCCACGATATGTCTCCCAGTTGGATATCAGCATGTAACGACAATTCAGTCGAATATCGGTTAGCGTGTTCTTTGGCCTCTATCTATGATTCAAAGGTGGGGCCGATAAGGGTCCAGATGGAGCCCGTCGAATGGAGTAAAAAAAATAGATTTTTCAACAAGTGGCAGTCAAACAAAAAAGCGACGGTATGGGGCAACAGACAAGTTTCAAAAAATCTTTCAGCTATACTGGAGCGGCGGCTTATGGAAGGCGAGCGGTCGGACTGTACACATCCACCTATAGATGGCAAGATCAAAGCATCCTTGCACGATATCAACCGCTTCATATCAGGTGATTTTGACGAGTCAAAGCTGATCGACCTCTTATGGGGGCTTTCCACCATCAGATGGTATGAATACGACAGCGATAAACACAGACCTGATTTTTCAAACGAACGGACCAAGCAGATATCCAGACCTTACTGTATCCTCAAGATGATATTCCTCCCTTACAATATAGACTACAAAAAAGGAGAAAATGGACGATGGGAATCGAACTACGATGACTCAGGGTATCTCGTTAAACCGGAACCCAGTGTTTTACGCCTCGTCCAAGGAGAGAGATTTGGTGAAGCATTCGAGCGTTGTAGTAGGAGATTAAAGGCCACAGGATTACAGATGAAGACTTCTACAACGCCAGATTTTGCAGTACCGCCTGAACGAAAGGATAGATTGATAGCTTCTCTTCTGTTCCCTGTTTGGGAGATAGATAAGATAGCAAGATATGTAGTAAAAGAACCGAAGACAGATGAATAAAAAGGAGATGATATAAGATGTATGAAAAACTGAAGAAAAAACCACGCTTGCTCATGGAAGTGGAGTTGACACCGGTCCAAGGTCACAGGTTCCAGCCCACTGGGTTTTCGGACCTGGGTCCAGCGGAGTACACAGCTCCCGATGGAACGACGATGTTACTGGTAGAATCGACTCAATCCATGGCCAACCGATTGGAGAATGTATGTTGGGATGATAAAGAAGACGACCTGATAGAGGTCTTGGAAGGTCTACCATATATACACGTAGAACTCGACGATGGAGACAGTTATACAAACTCGATACTGGAAGCCCACCGGATAAATTCTGAATATATCACAGGAAACAAACAGAAAAAAGATTTCGATGAGGAGCTCGAAGAAGAGATAGAATACGATGAAAAGAAGCCTGTCAACTTCAAAAAACTCTATGAGACACTCCTAAAGTACGATCCAAACTGTTTGATACACGGGGTATTTCTAGAAGAAATTGCAGGTCGATTAAAAGTTCCAAGGATGCTCTCTGCATTCATAGAAGCTAAGGATGTGAATCAAGCACAGAGCGGGGGCGTGAAGTTTAGCAGAGTCGAGCCAGGAGCAAAAGAAGGCGAAGGGCACGTACCGTTCCCAAGGATAGAATACACGGCGGACGAGATCAAAGCGTATTTTAACCTTGACATAGCGGGTATCAAGGGGATGGACCTTGACGATGACGCCACCGACCTGATTATAAGCTTGTCTCTATACAAGATACAAAAATTTCTGGAAGAGGGACTGAGGCTGAGAACTGCGTGTGATCTAAGGACCGTAGATGACTTGAAAGTAACCAATAATGACGATTTCGAGTTACCAGCAACAGAAGATCTAGAAGAGAACATCCCATCGCTCATAAAAAAATGTGCAGATAAGGATCTGTTTGCAGACCCCCCGGTAACAGAATTAGAATTCGACGGATGAGAACATGATCGGAATATCCATCGAATTCACTGCGGGACGCTACCATTCGACTCCCTGGGGATACCACGTGAACGAAGGTATCCCGGAATGGCCCCCTTCGAGTTGGAGGATACTCCGTGCTTTGATCTCATCTTGGAAAAGGACCGCCGACGATCTACCCGAAGAAAAAGTCAGGGCAGTATTGAACAAGATGTTGGATGCGCCTCATTATCGCCTTCCACCTGCAACGGTCGCTCACACGAGGCATTACATGCCATGGGATAAATATTGGTCTAAAAAGAGGGAAGCTTCAAGAGTGTTGATATTTGACACATTTGTTGCGGTCCCCAAAGATGAGCCATTGGAAGTTTACTGGCCCGACGCTGAACTCGACGAAGATGATTCAGAAATTCTCAAAAAGATAGCCACCAATCTACCATACCTCGGACGTTCAGAATCATGGTGTAGGATGGATCTGATCGAAAACTTGGATGGAAAAAGATCGGAAGAAGGTGTGATAGTCGACGAGAACGGAGAAGTTGTAACAAATTCCAATCCCATATACGATGGGATGTCGTTAGACGATGAGGACGAAATAGTACGAAGTTTGACTCCCGACCCGAAGATAAAGGATAGTAAACCGCTGGATGAAGATCATCCTCTGATGGTCAGGACCTCTGTATTGAGGGATGACAAGAACCTTATCGATCCTCCTGGAGCAAGGTGGGTCAAGTACACAAGGCAAGGTGATTGTTTTGAACCCGAATTCAAAGCTAGAGACGTCGACAGATCTAAAATGAGTCCGAAAGTAGTTCGCTTTGCTTTAGAGAGTCCGGCGCTCCCACCCGTAACAGAGACTATCGAGATAACATCCATCGCGCGTGCTGCCTGTATGAGCAGATGCGACGACGATGGACTGAAGGTATTATCGGGCAAAGACGAAGACGGTAACCATCTAAAAGATGGCCATGAACACGCTCATTACATAGTCACAGACGAGGACGGCGACGGTAAATTGGACCATCTGACGATATACGCGGATCGTGGATTCGAAAAAGCACAACAGCGAGTGTTCTATGACCTGACTAAACTCTATGGATTCAAGGACAGACCGGAGATATCGATGGTGCTTCTTGGTATGGTTGAAAACGTTGACGATTGGCCTTACCGATCTGAGATATTTGGACCAAGCGATACTTGGAGTTCATCAACACCGTATTTACTAACACGACATCCCAAATTGACCAGGAGCGGCCGATGGAAGACGGAAGCCCTGCCCGATGATGTTGAAGTAGCCGTACCTGACGACCTGGGTCGCTTCCCCACGGAGGGACATCTACTTCTGGAGTACGGTGTAACACCAGATAAAGAGGAGATGCAAAAGGACGGACCTGTATCGCAATTATTGCTTTCTATAGAACATAGAGGTCTACCCACACCATCCAGTGTTGAACCTATACCCATGTACAGCCATGGAGATGTTAAAAGGCGTTGGCTGGAATTCAAAAGATACAGACGACGTGGGAACAAACCGGATATCGGCAATCCCTATGGATTCAAGGTAACATTTCCCGAACAGGTTACCGGCCCTATCCCCCTGGGGCATTCGAGCCACTTTGGATTAGGTCTGTTATTGGCAGATATGTAAAGTGAGGAAATTGGATCTGGTATACGCACCCGTATCAGTCCGGGGCCGTTCAAACCAGGTGGATGGCA
>PWGT01000079.1 GCA_003554535.1 Syntrophomonadaceae bacterium
CTCTCGCCCAGGCAGATGTGGGTATTGCAATTGGCGCGGGAACCGAGGTGGCAGTTGCCACTGCAGATATTGTCCTGGTTCAAAATAACCCCCTGGATGTAACAGCAATTCTGGGCCTGTCCCGGGCCACATTCAGAAAAATGGTTCAGAACCTGGGTTGGGCAACGGGATATAACCTGGTGGCAATTCCCCTTGCCGCAGGGGTTTTATATGGTTATGGAATTGTCCTTATCCCTGCAGTTGGGGCCATGTTAATGTCTTTGAGTACGGTAATTGTAGCGGTAAATTCCAGGTTTTTGCGGGTAAATTAGAAAAAAACCGAAGATTATCTGCCTTGAAAAATACACTTCAAACATTACACAGTTAAAGTCCTAAATCGGAATATTGCAATAACACCAATTAACAGGTTGGAGCGTTTTTCCACCTTCTGCTGATGACGGCCCGTCATGAAGGTTTCTAATCAAAAAACTCTGAAAAGGCCTATCACATAAAAAATTTTTCCGGGAAATAACCCTTATAAAAAGCCCTTTCAAAGGTCTAAGATAGTATTACCCCAATATCAGAACCTATTAACCTGTATCTGTATCCGGTAGTTTTATCACATCTATGCCTTCAAAAAAAAGTTGGCGGTAAGTGGGAGAAATTATCATTTAGTTAAAGCCATTTTAAAGGGAAAAATGGCATAATCAAGAAATAAGAAGGAATAGGGAGGGGGGGGGTAGAACAAGATTTTCGAAAACTCCTCCTGTCTTTATCATAAACAAAAATGGTTTCGGATTAGGTGGAGGTTTAATAGAAAGAATAAATTTTAAGATCCTGATGGGAAAAGGTTGAAAGAAAAAATTGGGTGTTATCATGGGCAGAGTTGTTAGAAAAACATAAGTGGATGAAAAAGCCCCCAGGATGAAAAGCTGCAGGGGTGCTATTTTTTTAGTTTCTGAGAGAGTTTAACAAACTAAAGGAGGCTTATTATGGAGGTCATTCAGAAAAGGCTTGAAAAGTTTTCCGAAAAATTTCAAGAGTACCAGGAAAAAGGCTTATATTTTTACCTGCAGGAAATTGAAGAAACTAATGGTGCCAGAATAACAATTAAAGGAAAAGAGATGGTAATGTTTTCCTCCTATAATTATTTAGGACTATTGAAACACCCGGATATTATTAAAGCTGCACAGGAAGCCACGGAGAAATTTGGCGTTGGAACTCATGGAGCCAGAGTTCTTGCAGGAACTACCACCCTCCACACTACTCTTGAAAAAAAACTGGCTGATTTTATGGGTGTAGAGGATTCTATAGCTTTTAGTAGTGGCTACATAGCTAATTTATCTACAATATCAACTCTTTTAGGAAGGAAAGACGTTGTAATCAGCGATAAATTAAGCCATGCAAGCATAATAGATGGCTGTGCTTTATCTTATGCTGGATTTAAAAGGTTCAAACACAATGACATGTCTGATCTGGAGAAAAAACTGCAGCAGGCAGAAAGAGATGGTGTGGTTGGAAAAATGGTTATTGTTGATTCTGTTTACAGCATGGATGGAGATGTGTGTCCCTTACCGGAAATATTAGAAATTTGTAAAGACCATGAAGCACTTCTGGTTGTCGATGAAGCACATTCCCTGGGTGTTATGGGAGACACCGGACGCGGCATCGCTGAATATTTTAATATTGACCCCAAAGAAATAGACCTTTACAGCGGTTCTTTTAGCAAAACAATTCCAGCAACAGGTGGTTATGTTGCTGGAAAAAAGAATACTATAAACTTTTTGCGCCATCATGCCAGAGGATTTGTTTTTTCTGCTGCTTTACCTCCTGCTGCTGTAGGGGCTTCAATAAAATCCTTAGAAGTAATAAATTCAGAACCGTGGAGACATAGAAAACTACGGGAAAATATAGATTATTTCATTACAAATCTAAATCAAATGGGTTATGATACACTGAATACAAAGAGTAGCGTAATTCCAATAATAATTGGGGAAGAAGAACCAACATTGACCTTAACAGCCCTTTTATATCGAGATGGTATGTTCGTTGCGCCTATCCTTCCTCCAGCTGTGCCTGTTAACACTTGCAGACTCCGGTCCAATCTAATGTCTTCCCACACTAAAGAAGATCTGGACTTTGCCCTTCATCTTCTGGAGAAACATGGGACTGATTTAGGGCTCATTAAGGGTTTTTCCAAAAAATGAAGGCCATTCAGTTTAAAGGCAGAATTCCCGCCTACATTTTTTCTAAAGCTTTAGGTAAATTTTCTTCCAGGGCCTATTATGGTCGTCTTTCCAATCTTCAGCTTATAGAAAAAAATTCTCCATCCTTACCCGGTTCTGATTGGGTTAGAATTAAACCTTACTATGGAGGAATTTGTGGTAGTGATTTGAATCTGATCTTTCTACACGATTCACCTTACACCTCTCCTTTTGTATCTTTCCCTTTTATCATGGGGCATGAAAACTGTGGAACTATTCTAGAAGTGGGACAGGGAGTAAGAGATCTCGGTGAGGGGATGAGGGTTGTTGCTGATCCCCTGCTCTCCTGTGTTACAAGGGGTTTCAAAAATAAGATGTGCCCTCCTTGTAAAAATAATAATGAGTCCCGCTGTCTGAATTTTCGTAAAGGGGATATGTCTCCCGGTCTCCTGATAGGGACCTGTAGGGATACAGGAGGTAGCTGGAGCGAGGAGTTTGTAGCTCATAAAGATAATGTCCATATACTTCCTGAGAATGTTAGCTGGGAAACTGGAGCTATTGTGGATTCCTTTGCCTCAGCGATTCACCCGGTTGTGAGATATTTCCCTGACCAGCATGAAAGAGTTTTGATTATCGGTGGTGGCCCTGTAGGTTTATGCACTCTTTTCGCACTCAGGGCTCTTGGTTTTGAAGGGCATATATCAATTCTTGTGAAATATGATTTCCAGGAAAGGATTTCCCGCCAGGAAGGGGCCAGCGAGATAATTTATTTGAAAGAAGGCTATAAAGAGGAACTTTCAAAAATATTTCAAATGGAAATGCTCTCTCCTATAATAGGTGAGAGAGTACCTGTGGGAGGGCCGGAAATAATTTATGATTGTATTGGATCTTCTTCTAGTATTAAAGATTCTATAACAATGGCTGGTCCGGGGGCCAGGGTTATTCTTGTAGGTCTTGCTTCCTTTCCCCGGGGTATTGATTGGACCCCTATCTGGCTTAAAGAACTTTCAATTCATGGGATATTTGCCTATAGTACAGAACGCCTTAACAGCCAATGGATTTCCACATATGCGCTTGCTATAAAGCTTGTTCAGGAGCAGGGCATTCCTTTATCTAACCTTCTAACCCACACTTTTACTTTAGATGAATATAAAAAAGCCCTGCAATTTAATTTAAACAAAGGGGAACATGGGCTTATAAAAAGTGCTTTTAAAATTAATTAACAAAAACTCCTGTCAATGGCGGTTTATTCTTGCTAAAAAATTATCAGGGAGGACCTATGGTTCTCCTTAATAATTAACCTGATCATGAAGTTACCTTGGGAACTCCCTGTAATCAACAAGAGCCGGAGCACTCCTTTTCAAAAAAAGAAGACGTATTTATTGCTCTTAAAATAGAACAATATGTGGTATGATGCGAACCAGTGAAGTAACATCATGCCTTGATTAAGTCTTTTTAAAATAATAGATCCCAAAGAAAAAGCTGCCTTTGAGGCCATGGCGAAAAAAATATGGACTGTAGATCCTATCGATGCAGGTTGGAGAAAAATTGTGTGTCATCTGGCCATGCTTTAATTCCAAAAGGTGTTGTTCTAAAAATCGTTATGCATCTAAAGCTATTAACCATGCTTCATCAGAAGATTTTTTTCTTCTTGTTTTAATATCTTTAGCCAAATGACTGAGCCAAGATTTTGCCTGCACTGATGAAGTTTGCTTCTTTATTCTTTGCCGGTAGAAGACAGGTGGTCCCATTTATATCACCTCCCCTTCTTTTTACCGGTAACATACTGCAGCGAGAATAATTATCCGGCAAAAGTGTGGATATGACGGTCGAAAATTCCGACCCTGGACAAGCCTCCGGCTTGCTTCCATAACCCCAACCCCTGCTTCAGCTTTAATTATCAAAGACAAATTTTTTTCCAGCCCGAGTTATATCAATTAACGGTAGTTAAAATATGTTTTCAAACACCTCCTGCCTTTGCTCAGGAGGTTATAAATTAAGCCTGCTATGACGACTCTTCTTTCTATTCCTGTTTACAAAATTCAAGGGCCATTCTCGATGCCCTATTATTTATGCAAAACCAGGAGGGGAAATTCAGGGCAATATTTGCCAGTTCTTATTGTCAGGCAGGGAGTTGGCTGATTGAGTTACGGCAAGAGTTCATTTAAAATAAATCATTGATAGTAATTGCTCAGACAGCTTAACCAAAGGGGTAAACCTATTTGATGAACACCTTATCCCGGCTGGAACCTGCAAAATCAGGATAATGGCTTTTCTTATTCAAAGGAACACCGCGGTTGAGGTTGGGTTTTTATCAGAGTAATGCAGGAAAACACTGTTTTTTGCGGTAATAATAAAAAACACAGAAAAATCAGTTCCAGGAAAAGATGGGGGGGATGAGGGTGAAAAAAGTTGA
>PWGT01000221.1 GCA_003554535.1 Syntrophomonadaceae bacterium
AATGCAAAAGCCCCCGCACAATTTCGATCCTGCGTTTCATGCCGCCGGAAAATGTTTTTAATATATGGTTTCTCCTATCGTAAAGCCCAATATTGTTGAGCATTTCGTTGACTCTTTCTTTTCTTTCCCTACGGGGCACTTTATAAAGGGCACAATGGTAATAAAGGTTTTCAAAAGCGGTAAGATAATCATCCAGGGTATGTTCTTGAAAAACAACTCCAATCGATTCTCGCACCTCGCGCTCCTGGCTGATAACATCGTAACCATTTACTGCCACCGCCCCCGATGTAGGTCGCAGCACAGTAGTCATAATTTTGATGGAAGTGCTTTTCCCCGCGCCGTTAGGACCCAGGAAAGCAAAAATATCCCCCTGCTTCACCTCGAAGGTGATGTCATCAACCGCCGTGATTCCATTAAACCTTTTGACCAGGTTATTTACTTCCACCACTCGTGGGGGAGTCTCAGGAGCAGTTTCCATCTTTGTCGCCATCTCTGCCATCCCTGTCGTTTCTCCTTATATTTGTCTATCTTTGTGGCAGTACTTTTCACCTTCGGAACAAAACTTTTGCTGCCACTAAAGGTATATTATAACATACTAAAAAATGTGCAACAGCAGAAAACGAATTTAAAATATAAGAAATACTTTTTTAAATCAATAGTTAATATAACTAAATAATTGCCTTAATACAGAAAATTGTGATATTATTGCTTTATGTAACAGCAGGGAAGGCTTCCAGAGTATAGCACGTTATTTGATGGGGGATGTGCCCATGCAGGTTATACAAGTGCTATTTTTATTATGTTTTCCAATAGTTATTATTTGGGGGCTGCGGCGTTATCCCAAGGTAAGTTTTCTCAGTCCCGTTCTCCTTTGCTACCTGCTGGGAATGATCGTAGCTAACTTCCCCTTTGTAGATGCCGGTCTTTCAGAAACTATGGCCGAGATATCGATTCCCATGGCCATACCTCTTTTGCTTTTTTCAACTCATTTTTCTAAGTGGCTGCGCTTGGCAAGGAAAACATTGCTTTCTTTCATTCTTATTTTATTTAGCGCCATGGTTAGTGCTTTTGGAGCAAGTATGATTTTTGCTGCTTACGTGGAGGATTTTTGGAAGGTTGGCGGAATGCTGGTAGGAGTTTATACGGGAGGCACTCCCAACATGATGGCTGTGGGATTATCCCTGGATGTTCCCGGGGAAGTATATACGCTGGTCCATACAGCTGATGTGCTTATTGGTGGCCTTTATATCGTTTTTTTGATGTTTGCGGGCAAAGCTCTGGTAAGGTTGTTTTTGCCTGAGTTTCAATTAAACGAAGAAGAGGCTAGTGAAGCCGGTGAAGATTATTTAGAAGACAAAGAAAACAAGTTCCGTGGTTTTAGTTTGAGTAGCAAGGTCCAGAATGTTTTAATTTTCTTGGGGTTAGCGGCTATTATATTGGGCATTGCAGTGGGGCTTTCTCTTATAATTACAGGCGAACTTTCGGTTAGTATTGTGATGCTAATAGTAACTACCCTCGGCATAGCCTGTTCTTTTGTAAGCAAAATACGTGAGGCAGCCACTCCTTATACTGTAGGGCATTATCTTCTGCTGGTTTTTTCCCTTGCTATTGGATCCACAATCGAGATAGAAGCCTTGCTGGCGGCCTCCCAAACAATTGTTTTATTCACTGCTACAGCTATGTTGGGAGCTATTCTTATTCATCTCTTCCTGGCATTTCTTTTCCGGATCGATACGGATACTACTTTAATTACATCTACTGCAGCTGTTTACGGGCCACCTTTTGTAGTCCCGGTGGCGGCAGTCCTGAAGAATAAAGAGTTGCTAGTGCCTGGATTGCTCTGCGGTCTTGTGGGGTACGCCTTCGGAAACTATTTGGGATTGTTAATGGCTTCTTTTTTGGCTATTTTTTAACCCAAACATAGATGTGTTATTATTTATCTAGTTTTCATAAATTGTTCAAAAAAACGAGTAAAGGGGGAGCAATATTGGCTGACATTAAACTCCCGGAGGAAGGCACACCAAAGGATAAGCTTCTACAGCAAATGGAAGATTTGAAGTCTGATGATGCTAATTGGAAAGAAGGCCGCACCTGGAGCCTGGTTTATTATGCTGGCGAAGAAATCAATCAAGTCATTAAGGAAGCATATATGAGTTTCTTCCACCTCAATGCTTTAAATCCCATGGCCTTTCCCAGTTTGCGGAAATTTGAAAGTGAAATTGTGGCTATGACTGCAAGTTTGTTGGGAGGTAACAATGAATGTGCGGGTAGTGTAACGTCGGGAGGGACGGAAAGTATTTTACTGGGAGTTAAAACCGCACGCGAGAGAGCCCGGGCGGAGAAACCGGAAATAGAGCAGCCCGAAGCAATTGTGCCGGTAACTGTTCATCCTGCCTTTGAAAAAGCATTTCACTATCTTGGCGTGAAACCGATAAGAATTCCAGTAGATGATGGATTTCGCGCTGACGTAAAAGCTGCCAGGGAAGCTGTATCTGAAAACACAATTTTGATGGTAGGTTCAGCACCGGCATATCCTCATGGTGTTATTGATCCTATTCCCGAACTGGCAGAGATAGCTGCAGAAAGAGATATTAGTTTCCATGTAGATTCTTGCCTGGGAGGATTCATGCTTCCCTTCATTAGAGAATTAGGTTACCCGGTGCCTGAATTTGATTTTAACGTGCCGGGTGTTACTTCCATATCTGCGGATTTGCATAAATATGGATATGCTGCTAAAGGGGCTTCTACTATTATTCACCGCAACAGCGAATTGCGCAAATACCAATTTTTTGTCTATCCTGACTGGCCGGGCGGATTATTCGGCTCGCCTACCATGACCGGGACTCGTCCCGGAGGAGCCATAGCTGCAGCCTGGGCAATAATAAACTACCTGGGAAAGAATGGCTACCTGGAGCTTGCCGAACTTACTATGAAGACGGCTAAAAGATTGATGGAAGGGGTAGAATCTATACCGGGGCTTTACATACTGGGAGAACCGGATATGACCGTTTTTGCTTTTTCTGCGGACGATTACAATATTTATGCTATTGGCGAAGCCATGGAATATAGAGGGTGGCAGCTTGACCGGCAGCAGGACCCTGCCAGTTTGCACCTGATGGCTACTCCTACTCATGCTAATATTGTAGATGAGTTTATCGAAGATTTAAAAACTTCAGTGGAAGACGTTAAAGCCGGGAAAGTAAAGGAAACTGAGGGAATGGTAGCCATGTACGGAATGATGGGAACTATCTCGGATCGGAAAATGGTTAATGATTTCATCCTGGACTTTTTAGATCAATTGCTAAGAGTATAAAAAACAATTATATGAATCCGGCTTGCAACAATAATGGGGAGACTGGCGAATGCTATCATTATTTCAAGAAGGTGCCTTCCTTTTTAGCTGGGAATTTATCATATTATTATGCATTCTTTTAATGGCCCATACTTCGGAAACGGTAACGGGATTTGGAAGTACTATAATCTCTGTAGCGCTGGGAGCTAATTTTTTCCCTCTGGATGTTTTAATCCCGGTAATTGTCCCCCTCAATTTTTTACTGTGCTTTTATATCGTTACTGTGCATCGAGGCCATATCGATGGCAAAACCCTGGGACTGCGAATAATACCGTTTATGGCCATTGGCATGCCCTTGGGGCTATTCATTTTTAACATAGGCGAACTGGAGTTGCTGCAAGTTGGATTTGGGTTTTTTGTCATTTGCATTACCGTTTTTGAGCTTTACAAGTTTTTTAACCAGGGGGGAACAGTGGAGGCAAAGCCCTTAACAACTATTAAGGCTGCTCCCTGGCTGTTGGTGGGCGGTATCATCCATGGGATATACGCCTCCGGGGGGCCGCTGGTAGTATATTATGCTAGCAAGGAGTTTAGCCACAAAAAAGTTTTTCGCAGCACCCTGTCTTCTCTCTGGTTAATTATGACCATAGTCCTAATGACCAATTATTTTGTAACTGGAAAATTAAATGCGGAAACCCTTCAGGTGAGTGCTTTTATGTTGCCTACCCTGGTGTTAGGCATTGTATTAGGAGAAATAATCCATGAGAGAATCGATGAACGAATCTTCCGCATGGTAGTTTATATTCTTTTACTTTTTGCCGGTGCTTCCCTTATTTTGGGATAATTATACCTAACATTAGAGGTAACTAGGGACGAATTTTAGCTTTCATATGTACAAAAAAAACCGCCTTAGCGGTTTAATTGTTAAAGGAGCCGTGTTCGATTTCTTTCAGGTAATCATACTTGGCTGTTTCAGTCTTTGCAGTATGAATTCCCAGAAGCCTTTGGATTATGTTCAACATTTTTTATCACCTCCTGTGATATTGTGACTACATTTTAAACTATTCAAACAATTCTGTATATTAGGGGTGTTCTTTAAAATTTTCTGAAATTTTCTACGGGATTTCCCTAATTGCAAGTAGTGCGACTATCTACTGCTTTTATGTTAAAATTATGGGAAGGGCAAAAATGATTCCTTCAGGAGGGCTGGAATGAAGTTTTATATATACGTGGCCGGCATCATGTTTTTATTTGCCATGGGAATTGTGATGC
>PWGT01000192.1 GCA_003554535.1 Syntrophomonadaceae bacterium
CAAAATTTCCTGATCCAGACCGCAGTGCTAAACCGGCTCTCCCCTTCCCTCTGTAACGCCCTTACCGGAAGAACGGACGGAGAAGAGATGCTGGCCACTTTAAACCACAAGCAGCTCTTTATCACCCCTCTTGATGACAAAAGAACCTGGTTCCGTTATCATCCCCTTTTTGCCGATTTAATCAGGCGCCAGCTGGAAGAAACCCATCCCGGCAAGGAAACTGAACTGCATGAAAAAGCGGCAAAATGGTTCTTGGAAGCGGGAGAACCGGGAGAAGCGCTCCGCCACGCCCGCAGCGCCGGGAATCAACAACAAGCCACCGCTATCCTGGACCGGCATTTTGAACAAATCATGGTTACCGAAGGATCAGGCCTGACAAGAGGATGCCTGGAAGAATTACCCGATCAACTCCTGGCCGAATTCCCCATCCTCCTTTCCTACAAAGCCCTCTACCGTTTTGTCCGGCAAAACAATGAGGAAGCGGAAAAATTAATGCAGACGGCGGAAAACCTCAGCTATGATGACCAAAAAAAACAGCAGGAGTTCCAGGGGACCATGGCCCTTTTGAAGATGTATTTCAATTTCTGCGAAAACAATACCCCCCGGGCCCTGAAGTACGCAGAAACTGCCCTCCAGCTGCTCCCTGCCCATACCAGTTTCTGGCGCATTTACGCAGCGATCATCTCCGGTGATGCAAATTTTATGTCCGGTGATTTCAATAAGGCTTACCCGTATTTACAAAAAGCGCTCCAAATCAGCCGTGATTCAGGCATTAACCATTCCACTGTAACCGCCGGTTTCAAATTAACCCATACTCTCTACTACCTGGGAAAACTTAAAGAAGCCGAAGAACTGGCCCGGGAAATTATAAAATTTGCCGACGATCACGGTTTTTCTAAGCTGCCCCGGGTCGGATGCCTATGGGCCCTGTTCGGGGAAATTCTAAGAGAAAAGGGGGATCTTGAAGAAGCGGAAAACTGTATCAAGCACGGCCTCTACATCAGTAAACCGGAAAAACCTTTTTTAGGCATGAACTACCTTTTCAGTGCTGCCCTCTCCTTTTCCAGGGGTAACCTGCAGCAGATTTTAGAGGTTACCGGTAAGATAAAGGAGCTTAACCGGGAACTGGGGTTGCCTCAATTTGTTATTATCCCCGCCGCTGCCGGGGAAGGGCGAACTTACTATGAATTAGGTGATCCGGCTAAGGCAGCAGAAACCCTGGCTGAAGCGGGTATCACGGCAGATGGCGAGGTTTCCTTTAGCAGTGAAAAATGCTACCTGACCCTCGCCAGGGTCATGGCCGGCAGCTCCGAAGATTACCGGGACCGGATAGACCTGTTACTGGAGAAAGTTGCGACATTTGCCGAAAGTGGAGGCAATCAGAAGTGCCTGCTTGAAACCCGGCTGGTAAAAAGCCTGCTGGAAGAGAAAACGGGCAGGCCCGACGAAGCGGAAAATCTTCTTATGGAAGCGCTCTCAGCCGGAAAAGAAGCGGGCTATTTCCAGGTTTTCATCGATGAAGGCAGGGAACTGGCAACGGTTTTTAACCGGATCCTGAATAATGGAAAGAACAGAAAGCAGCTGCCGGAGAAAAAGGAACTAATAAAATATGCAGCAGAAATATACAGGGTAATCAAGGGCGAGAAAAAGGAACCCGGCAAAAGAGAGAAAACAGGACAAAAAACAAGCCAGCTGCTGGTTGAAGAGCTTAACGAGCGGGAACTGGAAATTTTAAAACTCTTAGCCGAAGGCTATTCCAACCGGGAAATATCTGAAGAGCTTTTCCTGTCGGTGGGAACAGTTAAATGGTATACCAGCAACATCTACGGAAAGCTGGGAGCCAGAAACAGGGCAGAAGCCGTGGCCCTAGCTCAAAAAATTGACCTTCTGTCTTAAACCCACTATCCGATAAACATCAGCAGCAAGTCACACATCAGGGGGTTAGGTTGCCTATATTTACAACTACAAAAAGCAGGATACATACTAATATTTAAACCAACTATTCCTGATAGTGATGGAAATGTAAAAGGAAATATAGATGCCGATCTTGCTTTGCAAGCAATGATAAATTTTCTTGAAAAAACGTCAGATCATAAGCTTAGGAACAAGCTTATAGATTTTGCATATAACTTAGAAGCAAACCGATTGTCTGTAACTGCTGAGGTAGGTAAAATAGTAGATGTTTTTATACAAGAAGAAATAATACCCGAAAGGTATCGTGATGATACCTCTACAAAATAAGAGTCAACTTTATCAGTGCGCTGGTATCCAGATAACAGATAGGGATGTACTTATTAAGACGGAACAAATGTTGATTTGTGTTGTGTCAAACAGCTTGAATATTAACGGTTAGCACACCTCATGCCTAGTGCGTTAGAATATATTGCCATATACTGAATTTTTATAGTTTACGGTGTGACAGGTATAGCTTTTAAAAAAATTCGTGCGTCAGGCCTGGGTTTAAATAATTAATGTTGATGTATATCCTTCTTTTTATAGTTTAATACTAATGTAACATATATTAAGCAAAACATGCGAGAGGCTGTATTAATTTAAGAAATCTACCATTACAAGTAGATTGTATATACTGCGTTCAGATTGAGGTCTTTGTAGATTAAAATAAAGTTTCATGAGGAGTGAGACTTGTGAAAACAGTAACTTTAGACCAGGCAATCGCTGATTTAATATCAGTGATAAATTATTCCTTGAAAACACATGAGGAGATTACTATTGCTACTAACGATGGTTCAGTAATAATAATACCTCAGGAAGATTATGAGGTTATGCAGGAAACTCTTAGGCTATTAACGGACAAAAAATCTTTACACGCACTATTAAAAGGTCATTCAGACAGAGAAGATGGAGAAACACCAAAAAGTTACAGCGTAGAGGAAGTTTTTAATGACATATAAGATAAATATTCTTGAAAACGCTAATGATGATCTTAACTGGTTTCGGAAAAATGATAGAAGTTCATATATAAAAACATTTGATTTAATTAGAGAAATTATGAAAGACTCAAGAAGCGGAACCGGAAAGCCTGAAAGGTTAAAGTATTTCGAGAAAGAAGTCTATTCCCGAAGAGTTAATCAAAAAGACAGATTAATCTACACATTTTATGAATTCATAAAAGAGGTAGATGTCTCTTCTTGCAGAGGTCACTATGGTTAGTCTTATTAAACGAGTAGGGGGGTATTTTTTCACTCCTTTTTCCGGCAATTTTGTACCAAGAATTAATCAGAAAATTATTTTTACCAGGATGGGCAACTTTCCACTTTACAGAATCAGGCAATAAAGGTAAAGGCAACCCAAAATAGGAGTGATATTGTTTTAACCAATCTTTCACTTTTTCTTTATCACCAAAATACACTAGCCCTGTGACCACCAAATTAGCTAAAACACCTGAAAAATTAATGTCTAACTTCATACACTTATCTATAATTTAAATGTAGAATAGCTTATTTGCTTCTGTTTTTCTTCCCAACTTAGATTCTTCTCCTTAAATGCCAAATGACTGCCCACTCAATGATTTCCCGGGCATTTTTTGAAAAGCCGTTTATATAATCGCGCAGATTATTAGCAATGTTATCGGGCTCGTTCAATAACTTCTGAAAGTCATACTTGCTGGTATTATTGAAATCCTGGCCGGATATTTTATTCAACACCGGGTCCATGTTCTGCAATGATGTTTTCTGAAGCTGTTCGTATTTTTTTAAGACTTCATCTTTGGTAGGAGCCAAAACATTGTCAAACCGCCTTAACACGCACATCGGCAGCACTACTTTGGAAATGTGTCGTTCCGACAGTGACATTGATTTGGCAATTTTGTTGAAACCGGAAAAAGTCACAGAGGAACAGGCGGAAATAGAAACTGAGACTATATTACAGGAATTGCCTCCAGTACAAAACCATCCTTATGATTTAATTATTCTTAATAGGGTTTCGGCTGTGAATTTGGTGATTTTACCAGACCATTTTTCATTTCCCCATTGGCATTCAAATTGCATTTTCTTTCGGTGAATTAACCTTAGGGCTGCCAGGGGTGACATTGTACTGTCACCCCTGAACAGTTACACGTGGGGTAAATTGTATGGGAAAATATACTATATATTGGATTGACTTATGTTAAATCGCCATGATAGTATTTAGCCATCGGAAAAGCAAATTCCTATCTATCAAAAAGAATTAAAAAAAGAATATTGGTAGTTTGGATACCACAATCTTTAAAAAATTATTCCACTATGTCATGCTTGCCAATTAATACCAAAGTAATATAGCCCGGTTCAGGCCCATAGTCCCATAACACCCTTATTTCATCGGTGAAGCTGCTCTGCCAGTGACCCCTTTTCTTATTGTAGTGTGTATTAAAAGAAGGATGCTTTGGGTTTTTGCTGAACATTTCAAACTTCTTTAAACATCTATCTTTAAGCCCTTTAGAACCAAGTTTCTTAAATGACCTCTTAAACGATGGCAA
>PWGT01000198.1 GCA_003554535.1 Syntrophomonadaceae bacterium
ACTTTCTGTTATGGTCCAAAATCATGCAAATATTATAAAATGGGCAGACCACGTGCAGTTCCATATAAGAATAGGGGCTCGGCACTTGATGATGGTTCCCTAGATGAGCTTTGCACTGCAGTGAGAGATGAAAACGATTAAAATTACATAGTTACTTGATGCAACTGGAAGATTATGTCCATTACTTTCAGGCTTTTATTCTTAAAACTATATAGCGTATGCTTTACGTAATTAGAAAGTAATTAAAGGGCGTACTGGAAAGCAGGCTACAGCTACTGCGCATTATCCATACTTTGGGTAAGTTGTAGTATTAGGGGCGAAGCCCCACTGCGAGATCGCCCTACTGGAAAGGGCTTCACAATGCACACTCTACAAGGACAACTTCAATTTGTATTAGGGGTGAAGTAATGTTAATTGCAGATCTCAAAGGAAAATTAAGTAACTTAAAAAATAGTGAGGATTTTTTAACTTCTTCTGTGTTTTCAGTTTTT
Organism: Syntrophomonadaceae bacterium; assembly: GCA_003554535.1. Next base: position 492 of record PWGT01000198.1, read on the forward strand.
AAATATATTAATGATTTGTGGCTTGAAAAGTATTTAAATATGGCTATAAATTTAGAAGGGCAACCATTAAATTTATCAATTAAAAATCCAAAGTATTCTTTTTGGCCATGGTTTTCTAATAGTGAGTGTTGCGGAGAACCTGACCTAGTAATTTATACACAAAATTTAGCAATCATTATTGAAGCAAAAAATTATTCTGGAAAAAGCGGAGAAGAAATAGTAGTTGATGAGGAAACCAGAACGGAAACTATTCTTGATCAGCTCTATAGGGAATATTATATTGGCGCGTTTAACATTTTAGGAAATAAATATAAAGATTTTTGTGTTATCTATTTAACCAGGGATCCGCATTTACCAAAAGAGGAATTAGAACAAACCATTCGATTTATAGAAAGAAAGGACATTAAACAAGCAAATAAAGCACGAAACAGGCTATATTGGCTTAATTGGCAAAAAGCGTGTGTGATTTTAGAGCAGGTTATTTCTTCAATAAGCTCAAATGAAATAGAAATTAGTTTATCAAAAGATCTTTTGGAGTTTCTGGAAAGAAGAAATTTAGGAGAATTTACAGGCTTCAAGTTTTTAGAAAACAATTATTGTAACAATTTATTTTTTTTCGGCGATGAGATGTTTTACAGGAAAGTTTATCGCCTTTATTGGGATTACTTAGATAATTACTCAAAGCTTTCTTATGCAGAACCAGTTTTTTACTATTAGTTTTTAGATAGTTTCAAACAAATGAGTGGAGGGTTTTAAGTGACTGAAAAGGGAAAACTTATAGGACAAGCTTATCATATATTAAATAGAACTTACAAAGAAATATATAGGTTAAAAGATGATTTAGGTGATGTTCTTTTGGATTATGATGAAACAATTAAATATTTTGATGAATATTCTTATGGTCCAAAAAGTTTGTTTTTAAAACCTTACCATACGTTTTTCTTTAGACAGGAAATTGATTTTGAAGAATCAGGAAATGAGATAGGAAATTTAAGAGCGCTGGTAATGATTTGCTTATTTGATGAGTTTGATGGAATGGATAGAGTTAACTTAAAAGAAGAACCAGAATTATGGGTGGGAGTTCTTGATATTGAAGATAAACTTATCCACTGTAGAGCGCCATGTGCTTACCAAGTACTTTTGACAACTCAAAGGGAATTTTTTGATAAAGAACTAAGAATAGGTGGAGAAATATTTTATTACTCGTACAACGAAGGCCATGAATACGATGATGGTATATGGACAGGTCAATTTTTGGGATATGCTTTAACTGAAATAAATGATAGAGAAGCTATAAAAGAAAAAATCTTGGACAAGCTATTTGGTTAATAACGATTGCTATAACGTTATTTCGTGCTACTTCTGCTATTCCATATAAAGGTCATTGAATTTTTTGAAGTGTGGTGTTGTTGATGGCTAGTAAATACGACTTTTACTGGCAAAACAGGTTGGATGAGCTTAAAAAAATTCTTAATGAAGCTTACCAAAAAGGAGAGAGCAGCTGTCTGGATGTTTCTGGTATAATAAACTTAGGCCATCGGAAAAACTGGCATGGAGTTGTGAAGGTTTCCCCTGAAGGTATCCAAAAAGGAGAAATGGCACATGCCCGCTCACTGGGCAAGGTGCTGTGGTATAGTGGGCTGCTTGATTCCTTCGGAGATTTCAGCTACCTCTTGACTATATCCAATGGACTTGAGTTAGTTGCCAGGCGAATGGAACAGGATAAAGAAGTACCCAATGCTTTTACTGAATTGAATAGCATAAACCATAAGAACGAAGCCGAAAAACGTTTGATAACCATACTTGATCAGGTACCAACAAAAACCTGGGAGCAGGTAGTAAACGAAGAGCCCGAGTGGAAAGTTATGAGGCCATTTTTAAATAAATACGGTTTTGGACCATTCGCGGTTCTTATGCTTGCTACCGGACTAAATGACTACATGTTAAGCGGCAAAGCAGAAAAAGCATACTGGCCGCCTTTAGGGGAGATCTTGAGTTCATCACCCGTACCTAAAACTCGTAAAGAACTTTATTACACCTTAGCACCCTTCTATCGGAATGAACGCTATAATGAGCAAAAGATTGATCGCTTGAAGAGGTTTCTTTTCAGCGGGCTGGCTGAGATGCTCTGGACGGCTAATCCTTCCGAAGCTTCTCGTATTTTTCCTTATATTTGGCGTAAACTGGCGGATACCATGGGGCAGAATCCTCACGCTAAAACCATAACTTTTGCCATGAAATGCCTGGGTTTAAGCCTTATCATGGCAGGGGAATATAACTTTGATTTTTCCCAAGTTCCCATCCCGGTAGACTATCGAGTAGTAAGGTTTACTAAATCAACGGGCTTGGGAGAAAGCGATACTGAGGAAAAGGTGCGACAAACCTGGAATCGGGTGCTTTCTGGGCTGCAGGAATCAAAACCTTACCTAACCATGATCCACTTGGATAGCTTAGTTTGGCAGATCGCTACCATGAATGAAAAACAGATGCAGGATTATTTTGCACTTTTGGGAAACCCCATGGTAGGTCGACAGTTATGCGACTTTATGAAAGAAGGAAAAGAGAACACCCGTTATAAAGATAGTACTGCACGTCTAAATCAGAGCTGACGCAGTCTAAATGTGAAGACCAGGCCAGCAGATGGCGCAGGCAAAGTGGTGTGTTTCCTTCCGTGCTGCGGCATCAAAAGACCCTCGGGGAAAATTATCACCCCGGAACGCTATCTAAAAAAAAAGCACCTGCCCAACACCTGGGATTATTTAGAGGCAGGGCGGAGAGGGATGCGCTACTGCTTCCAGGATGACAGTCCTAAAACCAGCGCATGGTATCTTTATGCCGGTTCCCCTTATGAGGCTTTTGCTCATCGTAAAGATGAAATAGCTGAACTGCTGAAAAGTGATAGTCTCAGGCTTTTTATTGTATCTGCAGGGTACGGGCTGCTAGACGCCTTGGAGCCTGCCCTGGACTACGATGAAGCGCTAAAGGGAAAAGCAGCCACGCACTGGAGAAAGCACGGCCTCAGCGGTATTATTGCCGATCTTTTACTGCAGGAGCAACCTGCCTATGTCTACGGGTTTTTTGCTGGGGATACTTCATGGTCCACGCCTAGTTCCAAGTACCGGTATTTTTTCACCCAAGGGGTGAGGAAAGCTTTAGAGGATGGCTTGCAGGCCGAGGCGGGATGCTTCTACCGAAAGGAAGGGCTGGGTGTTAAAGCCATCCTTGGGGGGTTGGGGAGGACTTTTATAGAGCTACTGGAAAGCGGACTTGACGAAAGTTATGTAAAGAGAGTGTTGGAGCACGGGAGGCAGGACGGGAATGTTAAAATCGGATTTGATAGATTTTCTCTTTGATCACTATAGACCGGCGCGCTTTGCAAAATCTATGAATTATTTCCCCTAATGCCATGATTGGTATTATTTAGGCTCTATTGGCACAGAAAATGAGGGATTTTTTTGGCAGTAATGGTTCCTAACAAGCCGCTTACTACGCTAAGTTTAGACGATTTAGGCCCAGAATACCCCACTGTTTCTAACCCAGAGCAAGTTTCCGAGTGGGAGAAAAATTTTTATTGTGCACTATACCGTCAAGGAATTAGGCCGATACCACAATATGCGGTTGAAAAATATGTGCTTGATTTTGCTTTGTCCCAGGGCGATTGCAAACTCAACATTGAGATAGATGGAGAACGCTCTATTAGTTATAGTGGTAATAATTAAAAGGAAATTTGTTATTAGTGGTAGAAATTAAGACTAGGAGAAAAATCCATTGAATATTGAAACGTCTCTTTCAAAAAAGAAAGAGACGTCAGACCAATAATACTATTATTGGCGCTGTTCTACTTATTATTATAGCTAACAAATTTGTTGTGTCAATCAGGAGGATTAAAATGAGATTAAACTGAATGGATTAC
>PWGT01000074.1 GCA_003554535.1 Syntrophomonadaceae bacterium
AAGTCAAATAGTACTACAGCGAAATATATGGATGAGCGGTGCCACGGGGACGGTTCGAGCGTACCCGAAGCGTAGCGAAGGGCCGAAGGGAATACGATGGGAACCGTCCCCGTGGCTAGCGGACTATGATTTACGTTTAAAGTTGCGCTGTAGAATATAATTTTGGTGTTTTATGTATAGTTCTGGAGTTCCGGACTTAATCGCTTAAGAAATAAAAGCGAGGGCAGGTGATTTGAATGGTTGTTCTTAATTTCTGGTAGTGGGTTGCAGGCAGAAAAGTGGTGTCAGTTTTAGTTAAAGATTGTTCAGGGAATTACAGAAGGCATGCAAGGGTGGTTTAATGAGCAAAATTTCGACTTATCCGACTATAGATTTCGGTGATTTCCCCATCTACAATTTTGTGGGTGGAGCCGGTTTTCTTTTGGGTTTGTTAGTTTTTTTGCAAAAATTAAAAAGGGAGCAATCACTTAATGATCTCCAAAAAGATAAATTGCTGATGATTTTTGCTATTTCTTTTTTAGCTGGACTGTTTATGGCCAACGTTGCAAATTGGTTTGTTATCGACGGTATAATGGAACTTACTATAATTGAACGGTTTCAATTTGGAGGGCTTTCTTTGTATCCCGGGGTGCTGGGGTTTATTGTTACTTCTTCCATATTGCTGTTTTCATTTAAGTATGATACAGCTAAGTGGATAAATAATGTAATACCTTCTGTAATACTGTTTCATTCAATAGGCAGAATAGGTTGTTCTTTTGCAGGTTGTTGTTATGGAGTTATCATTGATTTAGAAATATGGGGTACGTTTGTTACGACGCGCTTTCCGGCAAGGGAGATAGAATCTCTTTTGATGATGGTTTTATTTTTATTGACTCAATATGTTTTTACAAAAAGAAGATTGTTGATGTATCTATCTATTTACCCGCTGCTTCGCTTTTTTTTAGAGTTTGGGCGAGCGGATGACCGGGGCAGGTTATTTACAGATTTGTTTTCTCCTTCACAAGAAGTTTCCATCTTTTTATTAACAGTAGTTAGTTTATATTTGTTATTTAGGTATATTGATAAATATAAAAGAGGGACGTAATTGGTGACAACATCATTTAATACAAAAAGTAAAAAAATAGGAGGTATTAACATGGCTGATTTTAAAGGTACTTTGGATGAAGGGGCAAGTAAGGCTTATGCAGGCTGGGAAAGCAACAAAAAGAAGATAGAATCTACCATAGAATTAAAAAAAATTGAAAAAGAAATTAAAGAGCTAAATGGACGGAAGGCGGAATATTTGTTTAGCATCGGGCAGTATATCCATATGTTGTATAGAAACAATGCTTTTGAAGTTCCGGAAATCGTTCATCTGTTCCAAGGAGTAATAGAGATTGATAAGGCTATCTATTTTTACAATGAAAAAAGCAGGGAAATAAAAGGAGCGAGTGGCATGTTGATTTGCGAAAATTGCAATGCCCAGATGAGCGAAGAAGAAAAGTTCTGTTCCAGTTGCGGAGAACGGGTTGAGCAGGCTCAGGATTATCAAAGCCAAACATCGTGTGCATGTTGCGAAAATATATTAATGAGTACTTATAACTATTGTCCGGTATGTGGAGTTAAATGTTAATGTTTAGATAGGAGGTGTTTACCATGGCATTTTGTAGTAATTGTGGGCAGAAAAATAGCCCGGAAAGTAATTATTGTGCTGCTTGTGGTATAGATCAAATTAAAGCTGTATCAATTAGTCCCCTGCCGCCCGAGCAAAAGTACTGCCACAGCTGTGGAGGCGGGATCAGAAGGCAAAACAATTATTGCGGGAGTTGTGGCATAGATTTATTAAAGGTAACTTCAGAGAAAGTAAAAACAACAGACTCTACACTTAATATTTCACAAATAACAGGGATACAGGACGTTTTAAATATATTTAAGGGGCTGGGGGATTCTTCGGTTATGATCAGGTCACTTTACGGGGCCTTGGGAGCTGTTATTGGTGGTATAATAATTGCTTCCATTATTGGTTTAATTATGGATGCTGCTACTCCTACTGATCCCCTGACGGAATTAGTGATTAGCCCTGCAACAGGCAATCCTTTGTTTATTTTCCCCATTGCCAATGGCGCTCCATTTTTCTATGAAATTGGATTTTCTGCCTTGGGCCATGATGAAGTTATTTCCACCACTTTACGGGTGGGGTCTCTGGTGTTGCTTTTGCTGCCTTTTGCTGTCCTGTTTGCGGCATCTATTTTTAATTTAAAATATTTTACTCCTCAAGACATGCAAGACAGGTTAAGAATGGCCCTGGGGCAGGGAGTGGCTTATGGTTTGATATTGACAGTTTTGGCGGTTATCATGGGCAGCTTATTTGATTTTGATTTTGATATACCTTTGGGTATGTTTGGCGGAGGAATGCCAGATGTCGGTGTAATCGGCAGCAGTGGATTTTTGTTTTTTGGAACCCTTTTAATTACGATATTCTGGGGTTGCCTGTTTAGTTTAGCGGGTTATTTATATCCGGAGATAAAATTTAATTATGCAAAGCTCACAGAATATATAAATATTCCTTACAAACAGGGTTTGACAGCAGCATTTAATGTTATTGGCATTACTGTCATTCTGGCAATTGTAGCTTCTCTAGCGTTAATTGCCTGGCAAGTTGTTGAAGCAGATGGTATGCAATCTTTTGGTGATTGGCTGATGTTGCCGCTGATAATTATACAGTTGATTCCTGTAGTTATATTAACCGTTTGGGGAGCGCCGCTGTTGGTAAGCGTGCCGGGAGAAGAGATGTATTTTTCTATGTGGCGAGGTTATGGTGCTCCTGGAGCAGATATAGCTTGGGAGTGGTACTTCTTATTATTGATGCTGCTTCCAATTATCCTTAGTTTTATCGGAGGGCACATAGCCCAAAAACGTTCTTCCATGGAAACCCAACCCTGGCAAAACGCCCTCTCTTTCAGCCTTTTTATAACAGTGATTTCCTTTGTGCTGGTCTTAACAGCCCAGGTAACTATGCAAATGGATATGGGGCAACTTATGCAGATGGCTGAAAGAATGCAGGGGGAAGAGCTTGGTATGGGAATGACTGCCGGATTTACCATGCTCAGATCGCTGTTTTCAATATTTGTGTTTAGTATTATTGGCAGTATGCTGGGGGCGTATCAGGCATCTTCTCAGGGGTAAAAGCTGGTTGTTGGTGATAGCAGCTGAATAGCAAGCTTCTTCAAGCAGGAATTATCAGGAATATTGTATGATATATTGTAGGTTACAGAGGGACGGTTTTTTTCTGTGACCTACTAAATATTTTGTTTTATACTGATGGGGACATTCCCGCTTTCCAGGGTGTGTCCCCTAGCCTTAAAATTATCTACAATTTGTTACAGAAGAACCGTCCCTGCTGTGACCGTCTAGAGAATCAAAGTTAATGCCTGTGTAGTTACTAATATTTTTGTTCTTGGTTGAAATGCGTAGAATATGGTGAACAGTGAAAGCTGAAAAGAGGATAGAAGGGGGTAATTATAATTAACCGCGAGCAGTTATGCCTGGGCTGCATGGCCCCACAAACCGGAGAAGAAATTTGCCCGCACTGCGGCCGGCGGCACGATGCCGAACTGGAGTCGCTGCTGCACCTGCCGCCGGGCACCGTTTTGGAGGAAAAATACCTCATCGGCCGGGTGCTGGGCCAGGGTGGTTTCGGTATTACCTATCTGGCTTATGATATGAAACTGGATATAAAACTGGCCATCAAGGAATTCTTCCCCCAAGGGCTGGTAACCCGGATTCCTGACCGAAATGAAGTAACAGCCTACAGTGGAGAACTAAAAGATCAGTATAAATTTGGTCTGGAAAGGTTTTTGAATGAGGCCAAAACCCTGGCCCGCTTTTCCGAACATCCCAACATAGTTACCGTACGGGACTTTTTTGAAGCCAACGGCACTGCTTATATGGTTATGAAATACGTGGAAGGCCTGACCCTGGAGGAGTATCTGCGGGAAAACGGTGGCAGCATTCCTTTCCAAACGGCTCTGGATGTGATGATGCCGGTGATGGACGCCCTGCGGGAAGTGCATAACGCCGGGTTCATGCACCGGGACATCAGCCCGGATAACATCTTTATAGACATAAACGGCCGCATTATCCTTATCGACTTTGGCGCCGCCCGGCAGGATCTGGGAGAGAAAAGCAAGAGCCTGTCGGTAGTGATCAAGGCTGGCTATGCCCCGGAGGAGCAGTACCGCAGCCGGGGCAAGCAGGGCCCCTGGACAGACGTGTATGCAGTGGCGGCCACCATCTACCGGGCTATTACTGGGATTACACCGCTGGAATCTATAGAACGGGTAATGGATGATGATTTACAGCTTCCCTCTGCCCGGGGGGCAGATATAGAGCCGGATGAAGAAATAGTATTAATGAAAGCCCTCT
>PWGT01000003.1 GCA_003554535.1 Syntrophomonadaceae bacterium
CTCCTGCAGCCGCTCTTCATTTTGCTTTTGTTTTTCATTTACTGCGGGGAATTGCGACTCGATCAATTCTTCATCCGGTATCAATGATGGGGTCCAACCGGATGCGGCTATTGATTTTAAGTCAGCTTTCAACTCTTCCCAGAAGTTCACGAAGGCTCCTTCCACTTCATGCAGGCTTAGCATATTATAGCGCGAAAAGGTTGTGACGAAGGAATCCATGAAATCCCGCCGCACGCTGAATACATCTTTGGTTTCAGGCAGCGTTACTAACCGGTCGCGGTTTTCCCGCCACCAGCTGGCCAGTTGTTTTAGAATTTCTTCTTCTTTTGCTATGATTCCCTGGTCATTTTCAATTCTCTCTTTTATCTCCTCCTTGGTCTCGATATCGGAAGCAAACTCAAAATAATCTTCATCTTTGGGTTTGAATAGTTTATAGATATCCAGCCCGTGGGCATGGAGCATATCCCTGCGGTCATCGACTTCTTGTTGGGGGATACCGCCAACTAAATGCGCTCTCACATCGTGGGGTTCGGGGTCCGGGGTGTTATCCACATACCTTCTGATGTTTAGGTTAAAATCATTTTCTTTTAGTTCGGCGATAGAGACAAGCCGGGAGTATTTATTTACTTCCAGCTTTTGCTTGTAGACATGGGTTATCTTCTCGATATCCTCCGGCCTTAAGTGGTTTTGGTTCCTGCCTTCTTTATATTCGCGGTCGGCGTTGATAAAGAGAACTTTATCTCTGTCTCTGGTGCCGTTTTTATTGATCACCAGAATACATGCCGGTATGCCCGTCCCGTAAAAAAGGTTTTCGGGCAGTCCGATTACCGCTTCTAAAATGCCGTCTTGAATAATGCCTTCCCTGATATTTTTTTCTTGGCTACCCCGGAACAAAACTCCATGGGGCATAATAGTGGCCATTTTCCCATCTTCTTTGAGGGAAGAAATCATGTGCTGCACAAACATTAGGTCCGCCTTTTTACCGGATTCGGGGCAAAATCCATATTTAAATCTTTCCTTAAACTTCATACCCTGTTTGCTGTAATTCTGGGAAAAGGGCGGGTTGGTGACGATCCGGTCAAACCTTTTCAGTTCTCCGTTACCTTCCAAATGCAGGGGGTCTTTAATGGTGTCACCGTTGTAGATCTCGGCGGATAGAATATCATGTAAGATCATATTCATTTTACACATGGCCCAGGTTCCACCTGCAAGTTCCTGGCCATAAAAGCCCATATCCCGCGTATCGCCGCCGGATTCTTCCACATAATTTTTAGATTGAATCAGCATGCCGCCACTGCCCACACAAGGGTCATAAACGGTCATTCCCTGTTTGGGCTCGACAATATTGACCACCAGGCGCACCACTTCGGTTGGCGTGAAAAACTCGCCGCCTTTTTTTCCGGCGCTGTCAGCGAAGTATTTGATCAGGTATTCATAAGCTGCCCCGATCAGGTCGGGGAACTCAAAATCCTCATTCTTCATGGGGATATTATCAAAGTGCTGAATGAATTCCACCAGGGTGGCATCATCCAGTGAACTTTGCCCCACTCGACGGTTGAAATTGATGCCTTTTAACACATCTTCCAAGGTATTGGGGTTGGCATCTTCTAAAGCGCCTAAGGCTTTATTTAAACTGTCGCCCACATCTTTTTTTAAGTGCCGTATGTTCTCCCAGCGGGCTTCCTCGGGGACAAAGAATTCATAATGCTCGGGTTTATTGAGCTGTTGTTCGATTAGTTCTTCCTTTAAACCTCTACTTTCATAATTTTCTCTCAACTGCTTTTGCTCTTCTTCAAATTTATCGGAAAGCCTTTTTAAGAAGATCATCCCGAAGACGAATTCTTTATATTCATTGGCTTCCATCCTGCCTCTAAGGATATCGCAGGCTTGGAGGAGTAAAGATTCTAATCTTGGTAATGTGATTTTGTCTGCCATGATTCCTCCCATTTATGATAAGAAGTTATTGAATAGCACGTTAATTAATCAGTTAATGCAACATTTTCAAATGTTTTAGGATCTAATAAAATAACTTTTTCCCAATAATGTTCCAAATTTACTACTTTATCTAACCCCTCTTTCTCATGCCTCCTTAAACAATCAAGTTCTGTCATATCAACCAGGATTAACCACCAATGCGCATATTCCTGTATTTTATTTTTATTTACTTTTTCAGCTTTTTCATTAATACAAAGATTTATATTTTTTCTATATTCATCATAGACCCATCCTCCGGAATCCATATCATCCCATACACCTAACATGAAAAGCTGTGGCAATTTCTCTTTAGAAGGGTAAAGCATAATTTCTAGTCCACAATCCAATTTTGTTTTAATAGTTTCATGGGTAGGCACTTCTTTTTCAATAAACTCTTCAAAAAAGCTCTTTAATTCTTTTTCTATATCTCTGAAATTAGGAAGCGGCCTTTTAAAACTAAAACCTACAAACCAACTATTAGTAAACGGGACCTCGTTAAATGAATCTAATATATCCTGAACTTTATTTTCTAACGGAATCGAAACTTCTTCTAGCCCTTTAAACTCTCCATTTGTTTCATGATTTTAATTTAAACGTCTTACTTCAATCGCTGTATTTCTGTTTATGACAAAATCAGGTGGAACCTTTCCATCTGGTTCGTATTCTATATTTTCATAACCACAGCTCAATAAAAACTTATAAACCACAGACTCAGAGAAATCCACTAAATTTCTCCCTCCATAATTAACAACTAATTTCAGAACTTGTTTTTAATTTTTTCAAGTAGAGTTAGAGCCAAGCAATTTTTACACATTGAACAGCGGATTTATCCATTTGTTAACAAATTTACCAAGCACTGAATAATCTATTCTACAATTTTATTATAATACCCTTTATTTTGATATACGATAGTAGTGTTGATCAAGCCCCATATCTATTTACCCTGATAAAACTTGTCATACATCGAGATAACACCTGGAAAGAGAAATATAATTTTTTGTTAATAGAAATTATATCCCCCTTTTCCCTCCCGCACCATTACAACTTCTGACAGAAAATCTACATCATTCCACTTTAAATTAACTACCTCCACCAAACGGAAACCCAGGTTAAACATCAGTTGCATCATTACCTCATTCCGATGTTCGGTAACATGTCTCTGTTGGCCTTACCCAAGAGAGTTTTACTTCTTCCTTAATATAAAACACCAGAAGCTTTTTGCCATTCTTCTGGCTATCTCTATAAATATAATATTATTTAATTGAATCTACATCCCTTCTTAGAGAGGCACATACAATTAAACAATAATTAAAATTTATTATGTTAACTCTTAATAGGAAGATTTTTTTACTGAATTTAAAATGATATTTTTGGTTAAATATTACACTTAACACTTGAGCTTTATTTTTTGACAATTTTATTATGTTAATTAGCTGGTAAAAAAATTTCAGCTTCTGGTAAAAAAAAATCTGTAACATATGTAGAATATACAAAATTATGGTGTAGCTCTTCTGTCAAACTAATGATTTCTCGGAAAATATGCTTTATATGCTCTAAATGTAAAATTAAGCATCTTTTTAAATAGAGCTCCAAAGCCGAAGGTTGCGGGTTCGAGTCCTGTCTCCCCTGCCAACTTTTGGATGGGTTGACCATCCCGATAGCATTGAAAGACCCACCGTTGGATTTAAAATCAAACGGTGGGTCTTTGCTGTATTTCTTGTGCTTTACAATTACCACACAAATTTATTTCTTCTTCTAAAGAAGCATTACATTTGGGGCATTTGGCCATTTTTTAAACTAACCTTTCTTTTTATTTTGACGCGCTGCTTCCTGTAGTTCTCAAAAAATATACAACTCGACACTTATCAAATTTTCTATTTTAATACTGGGCTGATTTTTGCCTTTTTCCCAGTTTGTCACCGTTTTAACATCCACTCTTATCAACTCTGCTAGTTCCTTTTTAGTTATACCTTGATAGAACCTGGCCTTAGTTATCTTTTCCCCCACCGTATTTTCCGGCAGGTTTTCAAAACATCCTAAGTAGGCAATTTCCACCTCAAGTATACGGGCTAATTCTCTCAAAGTGGGAAGAGAAGCCTTGGTATTGTTCAATTCAATGTGGTTAAGGTTTGAAGTGGTCATATTGATAGCTTCAGCAAGCTCGGTTATAGTGAGATCTTTTTCCAGCCTGGTTTTGCGCAGGCGCATTCCCGAGGTATCTTCCGAGTTACTCACGGCGGATTGCCGCAGCGGGGCGGTATATTTACGGCGCAGGTATAAACCAAAGGTGTTTTCTGCACGGTTGCCCCTGCGGAAACTACGGCGACCCCCACTACGCCTGTCGCTGCAGTCACTACCAGATCCAGCGCTACCGTTCCCGCCTTTCCGGCCCGCTTCTGGATCGCATCGACATCCAGATAGAAG
>PWGT01000135.1 GCA_003554535.1 Syntrophomonadaceae bacterium
CCTTTTAGTTTTGATCTGAAAATCGCAGCATCCGTGAGACGAAGATGCGGATGTATTCACGGAAATCTTCTAACTGCCGGGGGTCATAAGGATCATCGACCTGGACCCCGTAAGTCAAGCGCCCCATGCTGAAGAAGCTGTAGTGCAGCCAGGTGAAACTGTGGAGAACCAGGCTTATATTTTTTAGATCCGGCTTGATAACCCCGTTGGCTTCAGCTTTTTCGAGGATGTTCTCGATCATCTTATACAGGGGGGCTGAATAATGCTCATCAATATAGTCCGATTGTTCAGGTTTGTCAATCCAGCGTTGTGCCCAGAGGCGAATCAGGTCGGGATCCTTGCTAGAGCGATCGATGAGAGCGTCTATTAACTTATATATAAAATTTCTGAGTGCAGCAGGATTGCTGGTAATGTCTTCATCAGCCTTTTTAAGGACACCGTTTATCGTGTCTATTTCTTCCTGGTAGACCTTTTCAAAAACCTGCCGGTAGAGATCGTCTTTATTTTTTGCATAATAATACAGGGTGGCGATGCTGATATTTGCTTCCCGGGCTATGTCGCGGATGCTGGTGCCGTTGTATCCTTTGCGTGAAAAATGGATTCTGGCTGTTGTAAGGATCTGTTCAGCGGTGGATGGATTACTTTTTTGGTGCTGGTCAAGCGATTTCTGCAAATCAAACCCCCTCCAGTGCTTATCGAACGTTCGTTAGATTTGTTGATAAAATAATAATTTATTTTAATATTATTGTCAACACTTCTGGAGTTTATTGTTTAATTTGTTCAGGGCATCTTAATTGTCTTGATTGTCTGTTGACACGCTTAGTTGTGCTACCCTGTCTGCTTAAAGATAAAATATTGATGTTACCTGGATGAAGATAGGTAGCCTGAATCCCGAGGATAATGTAGTTTTTCCAGTATTCTGTCTGCTTAGGGGGTGCCTTCCAGGTTGCTTCTTTTAACATGACCGACCGGTTTGCCTGAAAATAAGATTACACGTTGAATTGTTCTTTGGCTCATTGACTATTGCAACTGCTTTACCAGCAATATCCACCGTCAAAATGTAGCAAGGGTGAGCGGCAACACAGAGCGTCAATTATGATAGAATAGATTCACCGAAAGATAAAAATAAACTCGGGAGAAAGTGGTGCAGTGGTTAAATGGCTAATTCTTTTGAACAGCAACTCCAGGTGGCAAAGGAAGCGGGGTGCCGGGCCGGAGAAATAATTTTAGAAAAGCAGGGGCAAGCTGCCATTACCGAAAAGGCGGCAAACAACCTGGTTACAGAGGCTGACCTTGCTTCCCAGGATGCGATTATCGAGATGATCGGCGAGCGCTTTCCGGACCACAGCATTATAGCCGAAGAACAAGATTTACATCAAAAAAGCGGCGCAGCCGACCAGTGGATTATTGATCCCCTGGATGGGACTAACAACTTTGCCCATACTATTCCACATTTTTGCATATCCATCGCTTATGCGCGATCAGGCAGGGTTGAAGCTGGAATTGTTTTTGACCCGGTGCGTGAAGAAATGTTTACCGCAGCCCGTGGGAAAGGTGCTTTTTTGAACGATAACCCGATTATTGTTTCGGAAGCAAATTCCCTACAAGAAGCGGTTATCGCCACCGGTTTTTATTATGATCGGGGTAAAATTATGCGTAAGACTTTGCAGAGTATAGAAAGGCTTTTTGAAGCTAATATCCACGGCATGCGCCGCTTTGGCAGTGCGGCCCTGGATTTATGCTGGGTGGCTTGCGGACGGTTTGATGCCTATTTTGAGTATACCATTTCTACCTGGGATTTTGCTGCCGGCATGCTAATCGTAGAGGAAGCAGGCGGATGCTGCAGCGACCAGGCAGGCGATAGTCTGGATTTAAACAGCAGTGGAATTGCTGTTTCAAATGGTAATTTCCATGAGGAGTTTTTGGCTGTAATATGTTGAATCAGAAATGGTTAAGCATAGATGGTTTAACTGTTAGAATGGACTACCTCTTCGACCCTCCAATCATCATTTACCCAGAGTCCTGTTATGGTCACTCCTCTTACTTTATCTTTTAGCTTATCCACGGCCATATATATTTGTTTTTTTTGTATATGATCGCTAACCGGGTTACCTGCACAGTCGTAGTGGGCAACTAAAAAAAGGTGGTCTGAATTGTGCTTTTCGATAGATATTTGGATTTTATCAAGAAAATCAGGAGTTATTTTTTCGTTTTCAGCGAGCAATTTAATTATCCCCGGCTCGGTGATAAGATCAACGTAGTCATAACCGTGAGTCTCAATGATCCAATTTATTACTGGTAATTGGGCTCGTCCATCAATGCAGTTCAAGCAGGTGGCAAAATTTTTCATGTAGTCCATCCTTTCAGATATTATTTAGTCGGTTTGATTGAGATTACCGGTGATACGCCTTTGTTTTATTTCATGTTATTAAAAAGTCCCTATCATCTTTAGGTCAATACTTTAGGAGCCCCCAGGTAACTCGACATATATAATACCACTTATATTTTTATTCGTCACCATCACAAGATCACTTTTATCTAGATTTATAATGTCCTGGTTTATGGTGGAGTTGGTAGCTGAACTGGTTGCTATTTATTGGCAAGGTTGCACAATAGCTTTGCTACTTATGGTGTGTCAAGTCTTAACATTATAGGAAAAATAGAAGTTTGACCGGTCTTGAGTAAAGTGGTATTATTGGATATCCATTAATATTCAAATATTTACTTTGTCTCTTTACACGAGGGAAGGGAGCTAGCTATGAGCTACGAGCAAATGAGAAAAAAAGAGAAGGCTATGACAATGGAGGAGATTGAGACATTTATAAGATCTAAAACCATACTTCATTTATGCCTAACCGGGAATAGTAGCCACCCGTACGTGGTGCCACTTAATTATGCTTATGTAAATGGCAAGTTTATTCTTCACAGCACTAACAAAGGTCATAAAGCAGAAATATTACATGTTGATCCCAGAGTATGCATAACAATATCGAGGCAGCATTTTATAGAAACAGAGGGTTTGATCCCATGCGAGGAGTATAAAACCCCTTATACAAGTATTGTAGCATTTGGGAAAGCTTATTTCCCGGAGGGCAATGAAAAAATAGGATATCTGACGAATTTTGTTAAATATTACATGAAAATAGATGATCCTCCTGTAACTGAATTTGATACTGATTTTATGCTAAGAACTTATGTTATTGTGATTGAAGTTGACCATATTACGGGAAAAACGCTTCGTAGGGAGGCATAACTAGATGGAATGGAAAAAAATGATAAAAGAAGATAGGCAGCTTAGCGAACAAGAGGTCGAAAGCTTGCTTAAGAGCAATAAAATAGGACAGTTAGGTACTTTTAATAATGATGGGAGTCCGTATGTCATATCAATGAATTATGCTTATAGTAATGGTAGATTTATTCTTCACAGTGCAAAAGATGGCCACAAAATACGCAATATACTAAACAACAATAAGGTGTGTTTTACAGTTTCTCAACATTATCAAACGACTAAAAGCAATAAATCTTGCAGCGGTTGGCATGTTCAATATAAAAGTGTGATCGCTTTTGGACGGGCAATAATCCCGGAGGATGAAAACAAAAAAGCCTTGTTGGAGGAATTTACTAACGCATTTACCCATGAAAATGTAGCTTTGTCTGAAAAAGGAGTACAGAAAACTCTTGCAATTGTGATTGAAATTGAACACATCACTGGTAAAAGAGGGGAATAACTGTTTATCTCTAATAATCTACGCACTAAATATTTTTAAGCCTCTGCTTAATAATAATTTGCCTCTATTATTGTCTTATGGTAATGTTAATTTAGATTAGAAACTGGGTCAAGGAGCATTAATTGCGGTGATCATCTTATTGCGGGAATTTAGCGGACGATTTTAGTGTGGCCGAAGTATGTACCTTCCTGAAGGCTCGCAAGAGCGGCGATCACCTTTATTGTCAATTGGTTTGACTGCCGGAAGCAAATGATTTTGAGTTGCGGCAGCCACTGGTGAGCAAAGTTGAAATCCATCTTCGCGCGGAAGGTGGATTTTTTATTACCGTTTTTTCAAGGGACGGAGTGGGGTAAGGATGCAGGAATTTAAAAAGGTTCTTGGCAATAAAAACTATTTCTTGCTTTGGTTAGGACAGGCTATTTCCGAGGTGGGGACGGATGTGTGTCATATCGGTTTGATCTGGTTGGTTATCGGGACAACCGGTAGCGCTACTTCAGTCAGCCTGCTGTTTGTGATGTTGATTATACCTTCAATTGTATTTGGCCCCTGGGCCGGGGTGCTCGTGGACAAATGGAACAAGAAGAAGGTTATCGTGGTAACTGATATTACCAGGGGATTGATTGCCCTGGCCATGGCCTTAAGTATCGATAAGC
>PWGT01000036.1 GCA_003554535.1 Syntrophomonadaceae bacterium
CCCAGTTCTTCAAAATTGGGCACTATCAAGGCAGAAATATATTTGCGGCTTTCACCCACTATAGCAACTTGTTCGATGTAAGGATCAGTTTTAAATTCGTTCTCAATAGGTTGGGGAGCCACAAATTTACCACCGCTGGTTTTGAGTAAATCTTTTTTTCTGTCGGTAATAACCAGGTAGCCTTCTTGATCAATAAAGCCAATGTCGCCGGTTTTGAAAAAACCGTCTTCTGTAAATGCTTTTTTATTGGCTTCGGGGTTGTTCCAGTACCCTTCCATTACTTGTGGTCCATGAACTAAAATCTCTCCATCTTCTGCGATTTTTTCTTCTACCCCGGGAAGCGTTTTTCCCACAGTCCCTATTTTATTATAGGTAAGTGTATTCACGTTAATTATAGGGCTGGTTTCGGTTAGCCCATAACCCTGGTAAATGTTTATTCCCAGTCCTCCGAAAAATTGAATTATTTCCGGCTTGATTGGCCCCCCTCCGGTGGAGCAAAAACGCAATCGATCCAAGCCTGCCTTGTATTTGATTTTGTTAAAAATTGGTTGATAAAACTTCATTTGATATTTAAGCATAGGAGGGATATTTTCGTTTTGTTCTTCCAATAAAAAAATGTGGGTGGCTGTTTTTATTCCCCGGTGAAATAAATTTTGTGTAGTCCGAGAAGATTCTTGAACAATCTCATAAATTTTTAAGTACATTTTTTCCCACAGGCGAGGTACCGAGTTCATAACAGTAGGGCGAAAATTTAATAATCCCCACTCGAGCTCTTTGTCTTCCATCGAATCCAGCACCCCAAGGTATCCCGGAACAAAAATACATCCCATTAAATCTGCAGAAAGCCCATATGAATGGCAAAGAGGCAAGTGCCCCATCCAAAGATCATCATCTCTAAAGCCCATTCTTTTAATTACCCATTTTTGAGTCATCAAGTTGCGATTGCTGAGCATAACTCCTTTAGGCCTGCCGGTGGTTCCTGCTGTATATAGAAGTGCTACTATATCTTCTGGTGCAGCAGTGTGAGGATGTTTTGAATCCAAAGAATTCATGCCAGGATTTTTTCTTCCATATTCCAGAAGTTCGTCAAAACTTAAAACCATTTCGTGAGGTCTTTCAGGCATGGGATCCATTACGAAAATATTTTTAAGGTTTTCCAGGTCATCTTTGATTGCCAGAACTTGCTCAACTTGCTCTTGGTCGCCGCAAAAGCAAAATTTAGCTCCCGAGTCATAGAGAAACCACCACATATCTTCATTAGTGCTGGTAGGATAAACAGGCACCATCATTCCCCGCCTGAGCAGGGTGGCCAATCCCGCAAATATCCACCGGGGACGATTGGGTGCGAAGATAACATTTCTGTCAAATTCGTTGAACCCCAGGGCAGATAACCCCTGCTCAAGTTTTTTTACTATTTCTGTGGTATCTTGCCAGGTATATTCATGAATCAAATCTGTTTTAATGCCCTTTTTATCATACCTGGACCGCAAAAATAATTTATGGGGGTGCAGTTCCATATTTTTTAAAATTGTGCCCACTATGGTTTCTCTATTATAAGCAACCATATTTTCCTCCTCTTTAGGGTAAAAAACACCCTTAGGTCATGCAGGTTAAGAAAAAAAAGAAAAAATAACCTGCATGTTCCTTTGGTTTATAGGGAGTCATCAGAGTTACGCTTCCCTAACTTTTTTTATTCTATCTTAGCACTCATACCAGTAATAGGCAAGAACTATCAGGTGGCGGTTGCCGGATTATAGCTAAAATTATTAACGAAATAAAGGAAATTATTCCGAAGTATACATTTCATCTATTAAGTCTTTGTATTTGTCTTCTACAATTCTTCTCTTCAATTTTTGAGTAGGTGTTAATTCGCCGGTTTCTTCTGTAAATGGCTTATCGATAATCTTGTATTTTTTTATTTGTTCATGCCTGGCCAGCTTTGCGTTAACCAGGTCAATCCTTTCCTGAATTAATTTTATTACTTCAGGGTTTTGAACCAATTCATTGTTATCTTTAAATTTAATGCCTTTTTCCTCGGCCCATTCTTTGAGAGTTTCAAATTCAGGAACTACCAGGGCCGAAATGTAATTACGGCTTTCACCTACCACCGCTACCTGCTCAACATAAGGATCGGTTTTAAATTCGTTTTCGATGGGCTGTGGGGCTACATATTTGCCACCGCTTGTTTTGAGCAGTTCTTTTTTCCGATCGGTAATAACCAGATAACCGTCTTCATCGAAATACCCCACATCGCCCGTTCGGTAGAATCCATCTTCCGTAAAAGATTCTGCGTTGGCTTCCGGATTGTTCCAGTATCCTTTCATAACTTGAGTTCCCCTAACCAGAATCTCTCCATCTTCATCAATCTTTTCTTCTACTCCCGCCAGAGGCTTCCCCACGGTTCCTATTTTATTATATGTCAATGTATTGGCGTTAATAACCGGGCTGGTTTCAGTAAGTCCATAACCCTGGTAGATATGAATACCGAGGCCACCAAAAAATTTGATCAATTCCGGGTTTATGGGGCCTCCTCCTGTAGAGCAGAAGCGAAGTCGATTAAGGCCGGCTTTCTTCTTAACCAGGTTAAACAAAGGTTGGCATAAGGCATGTTTGTATCTTAACGAAGCAGGAACTTTTTGATTCTTATTTTCCATCTGGTAAATCTGGCTGCCTATTTCTGTGCCCCACTTGAAGAAATTCTGGATAGGTTTGGGTCTTTCTTTAAGCAAGCTTTGGATCCTCAAATACATTTTTTCCCATAAGCGGGGGACGGAATTCATTACCGTAGGTTGGAAAGTTTGCAATCCCCACCTAATTTCATCAGTATCAAGCGAATCCAGTATTCCCAAAGTTCCGGGAACATAACTTCCCCCTAGCAGATCTGCTGAAAGGCCGTAAGAGTGACACATGGGCAAGTGTGCCATCCAAAGGTCGTCCTGGCGGAATCCCATTTCCTTAACAACTGTAATTTGGCTTAGCAGATTACTGTTGGCCAGCATAACTCCCTTTGGTCTTCCGGTAGTTCCGGAAGTATACATTAGAGTTACCATATCCTCGCCTTCTCCAGAGTTAACCAGCTTATCTATTTCTGCTTCCTTATCCTGGTGTTGCCTTCCCAATTCTAAAAGTTCTTCAAAACTCATGACTATATCATCAGGTTTTTCTTCTATGGGGTCCATCATAATTACTTTTTCTAGGGTTTCCAGGCGATCTTTAACTGACAGCACCTCATCAAGATGTTGCTTTGACCCGCAAAAACAAAACTTGGCACCCGAATCGTAAAGTATCCACCAGATATCTTCCGTTTTGCTGGTGGGGTAAATCGGAACCATAGCACCTCTCATCAACATGGGGGCAATAGATGCAAATATCCAGCGGGGGCGGTTAGGAGCAAAAACTGCCGAGCGATCGAATTCCCGAAATCCCATGGCGTAAAGTCCTTGCGCAACTTCTCTAATAACTTTTATAGCTTCTTTCCAAGTGTAACTGTGAATCTCATTTGTTCTTCTTCCTAGTTTGTCGTACCTGGACATTAAGTAATTTTTTTCTGCATGATTTTGTGAGTTGTTCAGGCAAATGCCTGCTACTGTGTTGTTTGGGTAATTTTTCATGAATAATTCCCTCCCTAAGAAATTAATATAATAGTTAGATATATTAATATATGTTTAAAAGATATTCTCTTGATGAACCATACTAATACTTTTTCCTTTTTATTCTATTCAGCTAAATGAAAAATATATTGGCAACATATTTACTTGAGTTTGTTTTCTCAATATTTTAGCACTTTTCAATATTTAAAGCAAGATTTATATAAATCGCAAAAAAATGGTAATTCTTCAGTGGGGGGAGGGGTGTAGATCACAGATATGAGGTCGATGTAAAAATCCCTCCACATAAAAGCGAAGGGATTGTAGCAGTGAAATGTCTTCTGTTAGGTATTTGTTATTTGTTAAGTTCTTCAATAACTTTTTCCTTAATTTTGCCCTGGAAGGGTTTGGCAACCAGGGGAAGGTTCATGGAAATATCTACTACCTCATCTTTTATAATAAAAGATCCTGAAACCTTAATCCCGTTGTATTCTCCCGAAAAGTGGCATTCGTTTTCATTCTTCCAATCCACGTTAGCTCCAAATTTTTGGACTCCTTTGTTTACCTTTTTTTTGATTTCTTCCTGGGAAATAGTATAAGGTGACTGAAAATTAAACTTTGGCATATTTTGTTCCTCCTTGTTATAGGGTATGTTACTGTTATTAAGTTACAGGTAGAATGGTTTTTATGAGCTATTTGGTAAATAATATTTTTAGACAGCTCCCATTTAATTAGATGCAGTAAGAACCTTCTTCCTGTAACTTGAACCTGAATAGGTGCATA